>JAFGQV010000169.1 GCA_016935475.1 Methanosarcinaceae archaeon | reverse complement strand
ATTTACAGGAGCTACGGAATTTGCTGACGGTACTGTAAGTTTGATGTCAGACGGACAGTTGTCCAAAGTGCTGCTTGACGAAGACGATGAGAAATCCTTCTTTACAGGATCATCACTGGTCCTTGGAGAGGGATATGCACTTGAGATCATTGAGGTTGACATGAATGGAAACAAGGTCTTTGTTTCCCTTACTAAAAATGGTAAAGAAGTGGACAGTGGAGTTGTATCAGGAAATGACGACTACGTATATGAAACGGATCTTGGGTCGTCAGAGAACGTTCCTCTCATAACCGTTCATTTCAATGATATATTCAGGGGCACTGAGACAAATGCCGTTTTTGTAAAAGGTATATTCCAGATATCAGATAAATACATAAAAGTCGAGTCTGGTGATAACTTTGGAAAGATGACGGTTCAAACAGTCAGTGCCAGTGAGATCAAAATGGAGAACGATAACTCGGTCTCATTGAGCCAGGGAAAGACCATTCCCATTATGGGTAAGCTTAATTTTGTTGTCGCAGACGATAATACCCTCAGGTTCGGTCCTTTTGTAGACATTTCCGAACCCGGGAAATACGAACTAAGGGGAACAGTTGCAGAAAATGAGGCATTGAAATGGACCCCATTGAACTTTGAAGGGTTCTATTACAATATTGACGAAGGCATTGGGACAGAATCACTTGAAATTATGGATCTTAACGACCGGCTTATCGATGATGGCGATCTTGTCTACTCCACCACCGCTGAACAGGTGAGTTTCGATCATAATGAATGGGGCAAATTCGAGGTCATCGGATTCCAGGCTGAGAAATATTTCGCAGGATACCCGGATAACGAGTTTACCGATTCCGTCAGTATGCTCTCTGATGGGCAGTTGTCTAAAGTTTTGATCGACAATAACAAGAAAAGTACAATTGTCCCGGACTCGTCCCTGCTTCTTGAAGAGGGGTATGCACTGAACATAGTAGAGGTCGATCTTAATGGTGACAAAGTTCTTGTCTCACTCACAAAGAACGGTAAAGAAGTTGACAGCGGCATAGTTTCTTCAAATGATGATTACGTCTATGAAAAAGATATAGGAAGAGCAGAGAATGTGCCGCTTATAGTGGTCCACTTTGACGACATATTCACGGGAAGGGAAACCAATGCCGTATTCGTGGAAGGGATGTTCCAGATATCAGATAAATATGCAACTGTGGAGAATGGCGACAGTTATGGCAAGATGAAAGTGACAAGGATCGATGCCGATACGATCGAAATGGAAAATGACAACTCCATCTCGCTCTCTAAAGATAAGACCGTGTCCATTATGGGTGATATCTCCTTTAAGGTCGCGGATTCAAACACTGTGAGATATTATCCGTTCATAACGGTCACAACCGAAGCTTCCAAGTCGCTTGCTATTGAAATGCTTTCTACATTGGTACAGGACGATACCGCTGACATAAAGGTGACCTTCCGTGGTGCAGCCGTTAGTGATGCACTTGTTATGTTCGGGGATGATGAGATCGGCCTGACATCTGATGAGGGAATCGTATCCTATACTCCGACACAGGCAGGGACATTTACAGTTACATCTGAAAAGGAGGGGTTCATTTCTGCAAGCAAGGTGGTAGAGGTCATATCACCACAGGACGAGAACAGGACGATAGTCATTGAGGTCTCGCCTTATACTGTGTATGAAGGAGATACCATAACTATCTCAACGATCAAGGCTATAGGTGCAGACCCTGTTGCAGGCATCCAGATATCCTATGACGGGGTCTCGATAGGTAAAACCTCTTCACAGGGCTTCCTTTCCTACACTGTGAAAGATCCCGGAATCCATAAGATAACATCAACACCCAATGGTTATCTTGGTGCGGAATTGATCCTGGAGGTACTGGCATATGAAGCTGAGTTTGAATACTATGACCTTGTGATCACACCTGTTGATGCTGATTCAGGAAAAACTGCTTCAATCTCGATAGGTGTACAGAATACGGGCACTGCAAAGGGTGATGTGAATGTAGAACTTCTGATCAATGGAAATGTTGCAGACTCCAAAAGTATCAGCCTGAATGCCGGAGAAGAAAAGACCGTTGAATTTACCCACACGTTCGCAGGACCGGGAACATATGCTGTCCGGATTGGAACTGAAAGCGATACATATACAGTGACCGAAAAAACTCCTTCAGCAGGAATTTTTGTTTCAATGGTCATAATGGTTCTTGCAGTTTTCGTTGCAAGGAGAGGAAAATGGGATAAATGAAGAGTGGTGCCCTACGGCACCATTACCTTCTACCGCCTTGTTCAAAATCTGATCAAAAGTGAGCCGATGACCGGAAGATGGTCAGGGCGTTTTTTCGATTTTGATCATCGGCTGCAGATGGGAAATATTGCCGGTTAAAGGTGATATGTTTTTGATCATTCGATATTCAGTAAAGACAATATTCTGTCACCCTTATCTCCTATGACCTTAAGTTTTTCTTTGATCTGTGATTTTTCCAGATACAGTTCATTTCTTTCCCCGGATATATTTTCAACTTTCAAAGAAAGTTCGCCTTTTGATGGACTGTGTTGTTTAATTTCAGCCACTGTCGGAGCAAATATCTCTGCAACTTCCTGCATCAGATCAAATATCAGGTTTTCTACAAACACATCTCTGCCTTTGAAATGGAATGAATCCAAAAGCTTACTTTCCTGGTAAAGTTCTTCTGTTTTTTGTGCGATCTTCTGTCCAAAATTAAGAAGCTGGGAAGGATTGAAAACACGTTTCAGTTCAGGAACTCCTTTGATACTTTTCTCAACTCCTTTGTGTGCAGCATAATAAGCTTCGACAGTAAATTCATCGGTGTAATCCATTTTCAATCGGAATCTTTCGGCATCAATGTCACGATTTTTTCTGAAAACAGCTTCCAGTTCTTTTCCGGAAAGGACCAGACTACTGAGGAGATAATCATCGATCTCAATAATATCTGGCTCCATCTCTTTTTTAAGAAGCGGTTTTTTCATCCTCCCTGGTATTTTAACTCCTTTCTGGAAATCAGACGCTTTTACTACGTCCTTCCAGAAAGGTGACTCCGAAGAATCGATCTTGAATACAAAGGAAATATTTTCCATACAATCATTCTGTACAATCGATGAATAACCCTTTTTCATCATCTTTAAGGTATATTTCTTATTAATAATCGGAATGGGGTCCTGCATGAAAAAGGATTCCAGTTTCTGCCTGTTTAGTTCATCTGCCTGGTCAATTTCACCTTCGAACTGTGCAATTTCCTGAAATATCTCGTCTGAAAAGTTTTTCGTTCCATCTTCTATAAAATTATTCAGAAAATCATTGCTCCTCTGAGCATATCGTTCAATAGCTTCTTGTTCTTTGCTTTTGCTAACTGCGTCTGAAATTGCATTCTTTACAGTATTAAGAAAAGTGTTCATCTCGGCCAGCACAGAGTTTTTAAGCCTGCGCCTGTCCATTATATCTTCTTTACTTTCAAAAACCTCATTTTCGCGAGCTATCGTTTCTACAGCTGTGTCGATATAGTCGTCCAGCAGCCCAAGAAAATCCCTTTTTAATGGAAATTCCACTGAATCCCCGAACAGATATCCCATAAAATCACTCCCTTTAATGTAGTTTAGCAAACACCAAACCTGAATCTATCAAGTATAATTCTCCCCAGTATTAGATAATATTTAAGATTAATAAAAGTTATGTTGGTGAATAGGGAATATTGTATAGGTTCTAAAAATTGCAGTGGGGCATAATGTTAAGGTATAGAAAATCACCTGTAAGAGGGCTAATTTTGCTAGATGACGGGTCAGATCTATTTCTCATATCTGCAGCCATATAACAATGAAATTCACCTGACCGGATATTACTGATATAAGTTTGGAAGTGGCATAGATGATCGATCCCGTGAGAAACTCTTCTCAATCGCCTTTCGTTCCTCCATTGACAGTGCGCATAGGCCACTACCTTCCACGACTGATTATAATGGGTTTGGCAGTGCATCTCCTTCTACCACAGCTCACTTCGCTGGAACATTCTCTTCAGGTCATGAAAACTATGGCCTTATGGGCTGTAACGCTCGCTGCTGTGGCACAGGTGCTGAGTTATGTGGGTAGTGGTTATCTTTTGCAATCAATTGTTGCTATTGTTCAACAGCGATTATCCATCCGGTGGGGAATAATGATCACATTGGCAGCATCCAGTATTGGTCTTGTGGCAGGTGGATTATTAGGTACCACTGCCGCCACCTACCGCTGGGTGCGTAATAGAAATGTTAGCGCAGAAGGTGCAGGACTGGCAGGCACTCTGCCACCATTCCTGAACAATGCAATATTAATTTTGATAGCTGTTATAGGACTGATCCATTTGCTGACCAAAAACCAGCTTTCGTCTTTACAATCGTTCAGTTT
>JAFGQV010000168.1 GCA_016935475.1 Methanosarcinaceae archaeon | reverse complement strand
TATGTATATTTAGAAAAAAGCAAAAACATTTACTAAAAAATGTTTTGGTTACTGAGGGGTTTTGGGAGGAATTAAAAATGTTTAACAATCCATATGTATCAATCCTTAAACTGAAAGGAAGCGTAGTCGATGTGTCCGTGGTAGCAATAACCTGCGCCGTCCTGGGAATATGGGATTACAGGGCTGCCGTTGCAATCATCGCAGGAATTATGATCCACAGCGGATGCGACATAATAAACGATATCTATGACATCGAGATCGACAGGATATGCAAACCTGACGGAGCCATTGCTTCGGGTCAGATACCTATCAAAAGTGCATGGGGATACATGATACTGTTATTTTCGCTTGCGCTCATCCTTTCGTTCAACCTGAGTTTAATCCTGTTCATCTGTCTCATAACAGGGATAATAGTCGGCGGGATCATGTATTCACACCCATTATTCCGGTTCAAGGACATACCGGGTGTTGCAATGGCTGACATGGCAGTGTGTTTTGCACTGGAATCAATGGGAGTATGGAGCATCTATTCCGTGATCAACAGCGATGCACTGGTGGTTGCTGCCTATGTATTCGTACTGGTTTTCTCACTGACATTCATGAAGGATTTCAAGGACGTTGAGGGAGATATTAACTCACTGCCCCTGATGCTTGGAATTCATCGGGCAGCAAGGGTATGCTGCCTGCTCACAGTACTTCCGCTCATCCCCCTTTTATATGCAGTCACAAAATATGATTATCTGGCAATTGCTGCTTTAATCTATGCCGTAGTTGCTACAGGATGCATTAAAATCCTTCTGGGGGATCCGGTAACAAATGGTAAACTGCTAAAAGACAGGATGATCATGGCTCTGACCATACCGAACTGTACGATGTTGCTGGCAAGAATGGCGTCATTTCCCTGACGATATACCATGTAGCATTTCAAGAGTTTCGGCGGTTTCCCCGGCCTTTTTGATCTGGAAGATTTCTTTAAGTTTATGCAATGCCTGCTTATCGATGAAAAAGTCACTTATTGTCCTGTATTTATTAATAAGCAGGCTTACTTTGATGTCCGGGTACCTGACTACAAGGTAATTTTTGCAATAGACCGCAGCATCCTGATCCGAGGTCGCCCTTCCGATTATTATTGCCATGGTCTTGTCACCGAAACAATGGTAGACATCCTGCAAGATTACACAACCCGAGATTGTTGGTGTTACAACTACATCTCCCACACTTGAGGCATATTCATCTGCCATTATCACATGTTTTTTTTCGATCTCAAGTAGTTGTTCTTCATTTTCTGTTTCGGCAAGTATGACAAACTCTGTCGCTAGTCCCACCTTTTTCCAGTTGGGAACAATGGTATACCGGCTAATTACACCTTCCTCTTCCATGGCACGGGTATGATAGGCTGCAGAATTACCGTTTTTGTATTCCAGCATTCTGGCAAGGTCGGCTTTGCTGATCTTCCCATTTTCCATTAAACTAAGTAGAATCCATGTGTCAGTCTCGTTTAAATGTGAAAACTCCGATATTGTATGAGCAATCTTTTTAATCTGGTCTATATCCATTTCAGCCATTGTGATCAACGATAAGATAGTTTCGTTTAACTTAAAAATTTATCGATTATATGTGCAAATATCAATCCATTTCTGTATCTCGAAATGCTAACAAAAAAATAACAGCCAGAACCCACACATAAATCCTATTACCAGAACGAATCAAGTCATACTTTATCTACAATAAAAATAAAAGAGCAGTGCAATGAAAATAGGTATCGCCATAAAAGACCCTGATGACTGGACCGCAAAAGCACTTATTGATTCTGCACGAAAGAAGAACATAGAACCTTCCGTCATAGACCTTAAGAATGCAGTTACCACCATACATCCGGGTGTCAGTTATACTGCAAACGGCATGGACCTCTCAGAGCTTGATGCCCTCATTGTCCGTGATGTTGGTGCCGGTGCATTTGATGGCGTTTCATTTCGTTTTGATGTTCTTCGCCAGCTTGAAAAGGAAGGCGTGATGGTAGTCAATAGCCCTGAAGCGATACAGAACGCTGCGAACAAATACCACTCAACCTGCCTTCTTGCAAAGGCAGACCTGCCGGTCCCGAGAACAGAGGCAGTACAGAACACACAAGATGCGCTCAACGCAATAGCAGAATTTGGCGATGCCATCATAAAACCTGTCTTCGGGTACAAGGGCATCGGTATCCTGAGAATTAAAGACGGCACTGCATACTGGTCCGATAACAAAGATACCACAACATCCATCGAACAACTGATCAGTGACATGATCAGTGAAAGAGGAATGCTCTACATTCAGGAATTCATCACAAATCCGGGGCGTGACATACGGGCATTTGTGGTCAACGGGAATGTCATCGGAGCAATATACCGTACAGCTCCGGAGGGTTCATGGATCAACAATATCAGTCAGGGTGGTACTGCCGGTCGATGCGTACTGTCATCCGAAATGGAAGAATTGTGCATAAAAGCCGCCGGAACAATTGGTACGGTCTTTGCGGGTGTGGACATCATTGAAGGTCCGGACGGGGCAACGATACTGGAGGTCAATGGTACGCCATCGGGAGCAGGCATCTATAACGCGTGGGGTATAAATGCCGCTGACCGCATAATCGACTATGTAACAACAGGGACCTGAAACATGACCGAATACAAACAGTGCATCGTGATACGTGATGACCTTAAACTGTCAAAGGGAAAACTTGCGGTACAGGTTGCCCATGCAGCCGTTTCTGCATCCGAGTGGGCAAGCAGGACCGCGCTTGAGGAATGGAAAAGCGGGGGCCAGAAAAAAGTTGTTTTGCGGGTGCCTACTTTGCGTGACCTCTTTGAGCTGAAGGAAGTTGCAAGGCGCCATGACCTTCCCACCGCACTGATTACCGATGCAGGACGTACCGAGATAGCCCCTGGCACAATAACTGTACTGGGTATTGGTCCCGCAAAGTCCGATGAGCTTGATAAGATAACAGGTGGCCTGAAACTCTTATGACCTATCAGGAATATATCAAGCAATATTAAGAATGGGGACGGATCAATGAAAGATTTTGCATCTGCATTGAAAATATTATCAATATTTACGCTGATCCTAATTTTATTATCTATTTCCGGTTGCCTATCTGAACCTCTAAATGATATCAAACAACGTATTGATTCAATACCCAACGCATCTACAACCCCCGACCGTTATGAACTGGATGTTTCCAGACTGACGATCCCTGAAGTACCCTCCAAACCTCCAGTAACACCTGAAGATATCCCTGAAGCAACTTCACATACACAACCCGGATTTAAGCTATCGAGCCAGTACCAGCATACGGCTTTTTATGAAGGAAGCACAGGCGTGATAAAAATAATTGTTGGGAACAAAGGCGACACACCGGTATTCGTTTCCCGATACGGAATAAAATTTTCAGGTGACGACAAATGGATTAATCTGGATACAGGCATTACCATTCCCCCTGATGAAGAGAAAAACATCGGCATGATCAGTATCGAGATACCCGAAGGGAAAGATAATGTAAGCCTGCAGCTCGGTTTGTCACTACTTGCAAAAACCGAATCTGGTCGATGGTATGACTATCAAGACCAGTTCTTCGATGAATTTACGGTAGATGTTCTCCCAGTACATGCAAAAGAGAAACCTGAGTATTTATCCAACATTCCGCATGTGGTTGAGATCACAAATATGAAGATAGATTCCTCGGATATAGAAGTCCGAAAGATCGCAGCAAACGCTGCAAAAACCTATCCCGGCAAGTACAATATATATCAGGTCTGTGCCCTTTTTGACTTCACAAAAGAAAATATCCAGTACATCAGTGATCCGAGGGGACGTGATTACTGGGCACCACCAAACGAGACACTGAATATCCGTGCAGGGGATTGCGACGATTATTCGATCCTGTTATCATCACTCATCGAATCCATAGGAGGTACGACGCGGATATACCTTACAGACACACATGCCTTCATGGCTGTTTATATTGGGAACGATCCCGAACATATTGATAAGATCGTAGAGGCGATAGGTAAATACTACGGACCTGTTCCTGTACATTATACCACTGATAAATACGGTTCATGGCTTATGCTTGACCCGACCTCCAGTCTTTATGTAGGTGACCTGCCAGGCGGCACTGCACCCACATCAGATGGATGGACATATATAGACACCACAACTGTAACAGCCATTGATATCTTTCCAGACAAATAGGAGTTGCCATTTATGGAAGTTCCGTTCATAGAAAAACAGATAGGAATTGACCTGTATTTTACAGATACTGAAGGGATCGGGGGAATGTTACGCCAGGAGATCGATGATTTCATTGTAAAGGAGATCACAAACCGTGAAGAGGGCGACATCGGCAAATACCTGATCCTTGAACTTACAAAGCGGAACTGGGATATGCACCATGTAATTCGGGACATCTCAAGAAAACTGAGGATCAGCCAGAAGCGTATCGGTTTTGCCGGGACAAAGGATAAACGTGCGGTTACCACCCAGAAAATCGGGATATATGATATGACCCCGCAAGCGGTTGAGCAGGTCCGTTTAAAGGATGTTGAACTGAGTGTTACCGGACGGTCGAACCGATCCGTTGAACTGGGTGATCTTATTGGAAACGAGTTCAGGATCACGGTCCGTGATATTGATCTAAATATCGGTGATCTTAAAGCAAGACTTACGGAAATTACGGATGATATCCTGAAAAAGGGAGGAGTTCCGAACTTCTTTGGTATACAGAGATTCGGTGCGATCCGTCCGATCACGCATCTTGTGGGAGAAGCGATAGTTCGTGGTGATATTGAAGACGCTGCGCTCACATATATCGCAAGATCCTTCCCTGATGAGCCGGAAGAGACAAAACTTGCACGGGACTATGTGCACAGCACCAGGGATTATTTCGAAGGGCTTAAACGTTATCCGTTAAACCTCAGATATGAACGTGCAATGATGCACCATCTGGTGACAGATCCGCAGGATTTTACTGGAGCGTTTGCACTGCTTTCCGGAAACATTCTCAAAATGTTCGTTCATGCATACCAGTCATGCATCTTTAACAGGACCCTTTGCATGCGAATACGGGAAGGATTGCCCCTTAACCGCGCGGTTGAAGGGGACATTGTGTGCTTTAAGAACAAAGCAGGTCTCCCGGATACTTCAAGGATACAGGAGGTCACTTCTGATAACCTTGATGGCATGAACAATTTGATCAAACGCGGGCGTGCCTTTGTGACTGCACCCCTTGTAGGGTATGACACACAATTTGCATCCGGACTGCCGGGTGAGATCGAACACCGTGTTTTTGAGGAGGCTGGAATGCCGGTCGAAGGTTTTAAAGTTCCACTTATGCCCGAGATGGCTTCAAAAGGTCTGAGGCGGCCGATACTACTCAATGCAGATCCATCGTTCACTGTAAGTGAAGATGAACTGAATCCGGAAAAAACAAAGGCAGTGCTTGAATTTTCACTGCCAAAGGGGAGTTATGCAACAACCCTGCTCCGCGAATATATGAAAGTCGAACCTGCAAGGATGAGCTAACATCCTTGCTATTAAGATCATTGCTAGTAATACTAACTAATCCTTGCCTGAGATCATTGCTTCTACGAGAGCCCTGAACGGTGGGGAAGGACGTCCTGGTCTGGACTTAAATTCCGGATGGAACTGGGACCCAAAGAAAAACCTCTTGCTAGGGATTTCCACTATTTCCATTCGGTTCTTGTTCTTTCCTGAAAAGACAGCTCCATGTGCTTCTATCTGTTCGATGTATTTCGGGTTTACCTCGTACCTGTGCCTGTGGCGCTCCACAATGGTATCTGTCCCGTAGATACGCTCAGCCAGTGACCCGCTCTTTAAAACGGCATCGTAGTTGCCAAGACGCATTGTTGCACCCATGTCAACCACATCTTCCTGCTCGGGCAGGATATCTATAACAGGGTATGGGGTATCCGGATCGAATTCCGTGCTGTTTGCACCTTTCAATCCTACAACATTCCGTGCAAACTCGATCACTGCAAGCTGCATCCCCAGACAGAGACCAAGGTATGGGATATCATGCTCTCTTGCATACTGGACAGCCAGGATCTTTCCCTCTGTGCCACGTTCACCAAAACCTCCTGGCACAAGGATGCCGTCATATTCAGCTAACTGCTTAACAGCAGCCGGATCTTTTTCAAATGATTCTGATTTCAACCAGTTGGTATCAACATTGCAGCCGCATTCAATAGCCGCGTGTTTGATGGACTCTCTTATACTGATATAGGAATCCTCAAGATGGGTATATTTTCCCACAATTGCCAGCTTGACCTTGCCAGTCATGTTTTGCATTCTGGAAACCATATCGTTCCATGAGGAATCTTCACCCTTTGCATCAAGGTTCAGCTTCTCCATCAAATAATCGGTAAGTCCCTCTTTCTCCATCTGGAGTGGCACTTCATAGATATCCCTTGCATCATGTGCACTTATCACAGCTTTTTCAGGCACATCACAGAACAGCGAGATCTTTTCTTTCGTGCTTTCATGTAACTGTTCCTTGCATCTGGCAACAATTGCGTCAGGGGTAAGACCCAGTTCCCGCAGGTCCCTTACAGAGTGCTGGGTGGGTTTTGTCTTCTGGTCACACTGGGAATCAATGGTAACCAATGTCACGTGTATCAACGCGATATCGTCCTCTGCTTCTTCCCTGTGCATCTGCCTCACTGCCTCCAGGAAGGGCATGCTCTCGATATCACCAACAGTACCGCCGACTTCGATCAAACAGATGTCTGCACCGCTTTTTTCAGCTATGTTTCGAATGCGGTCTTTTATCTCGTTTGTTATGTGGGGAATTATCTGGACAGTCTTTCCAAGATATTCACCCCTGCGTTCCTTTGAGATTACGGCCTGGTAGATTTTACCGGTTGTTAGGTTGTGTTCCAATGTGAGTTCGGTATCAAGAAAACGCTCGTAATTACCGAGGTCGAGATCCACTTCACCGCCGTCTTTCAGCACATAGACCTCACCATGCTGGAAGGGACTCATGGTACCCGCATCTATGTTTATGTAAGGGTCAATTTTGATGGCCGTTACTTTATAACCTCTGTTTTTCAGGTTTCTTCCAGTGGATGCAGTTGTGATTCCCTTTCCAAGTCCACTCATTACTCCACCGGTTACTATGATATATTTCATTAGATTCAACTACCTCGTAATTTCATTTTAAGATTGGAAGTTTTACCAGCAAATATGCGATCAAAGCCGTGAATAGTATAGATAAGGCTATTGCCGGATAAAATGACAGGGTCTCAAAACTGACCAATATGATCATCTTCGCAAAAAGATAGAATACTATTGTCAGAATGCATACTCCAACAATAAAAAAAACCAGCTTAAGGGTCATAGCATCATAAAAACCCTTGAACAAGTGAGCAGATACTTCATGAAACTGTGCATCCCAATCACGAGTTACCCTGCTTCCAGAAGTTACAGATGGTTTGGAAAGTTGTTCATCGACATCCACCTCCACTGGAAATTCTTCCGGGTCAGGTATGCCTATCTTAATTGTGAAACTTTCTTTTTTCGAACCGTATCCCACCGTAATAAATACCTCGCCTTTGGTAAAAAGTCTGCCTCCGGCTGGTATGCGTACGATCACAGGGATATATTCCTCATGTCGAACATAGGGATTGTTCTCCAGAAAAGTGACATTATCCTTGAGTGATTCACTGGTTGATAGATGCACATGTGTTGGCGAACCGTAGTTAATAACCACCATTTCAAAACTTCGTTCACCGCCGGGAGATAACGGAACCTCAACAGGGTCTGTTTCAAATTCTATGGAATTAACACCAAGCCTGTTAATGTGCACCTGCTGCAATTAAAAATCCTCGTTTAAATTAGTCCCTGAGGTCTGGAGGAAGCATATTAGGGATCCCGTCTTCTATCGGATAGTATTCATCACATCTGGAACAATAAAGCGTACCTGATATGATTTCGTTTTCATCTTCCTCTATGATATTAAGAACGATATCTCCTTTACATAGAGGGCATGCAAGAATGTCCATTAATTCCCTTTTCACGTTATCAACCACTAAAAAGTACGCAGTCTATTATATCAAACTTTTCCTATTGAAAAAATAAAAAATAAAAAAAGATTGGTCTGTATAAGACCAATTAGTGGTGTTCGCTTTTCGGTTCGTTCTCTTTCTTAACTTGTGCTTCACTGCATGCTTCCAGACAGGCTTTGCAAATTTGCACCGTTTTGGGATCCACACCTTTACTAAAGGAAGGAACCTCGATGCTCACTGGATACACAGTGGTCTTCGAGCCGCATGTGTCACACTTGCCGTTTGAACCGCCTGAAACTCTCGAATTTGCGTCATGAGCAAACTCGAGACATTTCCCACATAAATTAACCTCAGTACCTTTGGGATATGCAAAAGCAAACCTTGGCATAAACACTTTCACAGGACATAAGGTCGGAAGAGCTACTCCACATAGATCACAATCTGCCATCTTTCATACCTCCATTAAACTATAAGCACCTTTGCTGCTTCCATCGCCCAGTTTATGAACGGTTCAGGCCAGATACCTATTGCCAGTACCCCTGCAAGCGCAATAAGCAATGCAAATGCATAAGGAAGCGGTTCGGAAACCTTTCCACCGCTTGCCGGCAGGAAGTACATGTACTTTACAAGGCGAGCATAGTAGTACAGTGAAAGTGCACT
>JAFGQV010000021.1 GCA_016935475.1 Methanosarcinaceae archaeon | reverse complement strand
TAGGGTAACTCCTGGAGGTATTTCCTCGTTTATTTCGCCCATTTAAGAGCCTCCTTCTTTATTAGATATACATATCCAAATAACACAATAACAAGGAACAGTAACATTTCAATCGTTGCTATTGCAGTGATACCGTAGTTCATGTATACCATTGCCCATGGATACAGGAAAAGAACCTCAACATCAAACAGAACAAATGCAATCGCATAGAGATAGTATTCAACATTGAACTGGATCCTTGCATCTCCTGTAGGCTCAGACCCTGATTCATATGTTGCATACTTGTTTACTGACTTGTTTCTTGGACTTAATAGACTTACAATAAACATCGCTGCTGGTGGCATTATCAATGATACAACTAAAAATATTGCAACCGGGATGTAACTATCGATTATTCCTGTCATAACAAATCACCTATCAAATAAACTATTTAATAACCTATCGAGATAAAAAATAAACAGGCTATTTGTATATAACTATTTCCAAATTAAACTGATAGAACAGGGATTGCAAACAACCATTAGAAACGTTATTTGAGATTCTTTTGAAAAATTATGTGCGATACATATTATCAAAATTTATTTTGAATTTAAAACTAGACAGATACGAAAATATCCACGAAAATAGACTGTAAAACAAGATATGAGCAGGACAAGAGATGTACAGAATAAGAGATTTCTGTACCCTCTTGATAATCTATCAAACCTGTTTAGGTGAAAAATATTTTTTTATCACAGTACCACAATCCACACATGATACCACAAGCCAGTCGCCAACCTCATGCCTGGTGTACTTTTCAAAGATCGAGGCACCACATGTCGGACACACATAATGTTCCTTGAAATAGTAATGATAGAAATGAGGAGATTCCTTGAGCCAGTCCAGAACCTCCTGCATACGTTCAAAATAGCGTTGCTTTGAGGGAGCATCACTCCCGTTAAGCGCCTTAGCTGCACGCTTACTGACACTCATTGTATGATCGTGTGACTTACTTGTGAGTTGCTTATAATCCGTGATATATTGCGTAGTGTTGGCCAGATATTTAAGATAGCCTTCATTTGCCTGTGGACCACTGCGACAGATTGTTCGAATAAAATACTCGCTCATTACATCTTCCATGACATCAAAGCATGCAGTACAGATATTATATCCCTCATAATGCTTCGAATCCTGCTCCTCACCACATATAACACAGGTTTCCATTTTAGTACCTCCACTTCAAGGTGGTCCCAGATATTTATTCAATAGCAACAGGTATCTTTGCTTCCCGTGTAAACATGATTGGGAAGATGTTCAAAACACCCAGCAGGTCACCAGACTTTACAGTTCCTGATTCCTGGCCGATGATGTAAGCATATTTTATGATCCGGTCCTTTTCAACCGGAGCATTTCCACATTTTGCACCAACCTTTAGCACGGATACAATTGCATGGTGCGAAAAAGCACAGGGTATTGCAAGCATATCCCGAGGTAGATGGATCTCCTCCAAAGTGATCCTTTTAAATTCACCGGTCTGGATCGTTACATCCTCTGCAGCAATCATCATTTCCCACTTTGCACGCGTTGCAATGGTAAATTCATAGGGTGCTGCTAATATCTTTCTGGACGTTAACTCTCCATTGGTCCGGGAAACAAGTTGAATTGTTTTTGTGGACATAAAATCACCATTTATGAGATAGATAGCTTGATATTTATACTTTTGGTTTATTTATAACGGATAAACATTACAAATGTCTCTTGCTACGAATTATTCACACCGTAATCCAAACATGATTATCAGAAGACGGTATTTTGAAAAAAGTATTATCGATAGATTTTTAAAGGTTGTATGTACCTAAAATTGGATATTATAAAATTATAAATTAGTGTTACTTAGTGTTTGCAGATGTGCACAATATGTAACACTAGTAACTATAGTAGTAAACAAAACAATAGCACGTAAACGAGGCGCAGTTTGCGCCTCTTCCTCCGCCTTTTTAATCTAGTTTTCCCTGCTTTTCCAAACTCGGCGTGGCGTGTGAAACCACTGCCCCACCTATATTCAGGGTCTCCACCGAATAGCCCGCACCTTCAAAGAACCGCTGCCAACCAGATTCATCCAGATCAGGACCGTGAAAATGTCCGATCGGATCTACAGTTATCAGCTTACCTTTTGCCTTAAGCACACGTCTGGTTTCCAGAAGGGCGCGCGGGATATCGCCCAGATGATGCAACATAAAGAAACATGTAGCAGTATCCACGGAGCTGTCTTCAAATGGCAGGTCATAGATATCCCCGGTTTTGAACTCAGTGTTCCGGACCCCGAGCAATTCAGCATTCATCCTGCACTGTTGCACCAGCCCATCCACGATCTCGACCCCATACACCATTGAATCAGGGTTCATGTGTGCCATATCAACCGTTATTGAACCTGTACCACATCCAATATCAAGTATCTTCCTGCCACTTATCTGCGGTAAAACTACCGCAAGCACAGCCTTTCTGATATCTTGCATCCCGAGACCGGGAAAATGTGCATCCTTCTGATCAAATGCTGTATAAGGCATGATCCCATAGACTGCAGAACCATTTTCTGCAATCAGTCCTTTCACATAGACCGTATTTCCTTCCGATCTCAGGAATTCTACAACAGAAGCACCAATGTTATTGGAAAAACGTTTGTTCCAGTCTTCATGCTTTTCAGGGAACCTGATATCCAGCGGATCGTGGACCACAATATAATGGGAATATTCCTCACTGAATATGGATGAGACTGAACCCTCCTGCCCCAGTTCTATTGCACTGAAGCTATCATTCCACATCGCAAGTATTTTCATTGATTCCTTGTTCGCATGGTTTGAAACTGTACCAATTGATCCGATTGACATAATAACTGCATTGGCTCCAAACAATAAAAGGCATTAAGTATTTCAAATATATTTGAAACCGCAACCTTTATTTAACACCGTTCTATTATTATTTATGATGATACCGGATTACCTGATCAACCTGTTCTCGGTCGGCATCGCATCGGTACAGGAATATCTGGCGCTGCATGTCCTCATGTGTCTGGTACCTGCATTTTTCTTAGCAGGTGCCATAGCATCACTTTTCTCCAAGGAATCTGTATTGAAATATTTTGGTGCAGACGCCCCTAAATATGTCTCCTATACAGTGGCTGCGGTCTCCGGATGCCTGCTTGCTGTATGCAGCTGCACAGTGCTGCCCCTCTTTGCAGGCATATACAAACGTGGTGCAGGTATTGGACCAGCTACTACATTCCTGTTCTCTGCACCTGCTATCAACGTACTCGCCATCGTTTATACTGCCAAGATACTGGGATACGACCTTGGAGCCGCGCGCGCTGTTGCAGCCGTGCTTCTTTCCATAGTGGTCGGACTGATGATGGCATTTGTTTTCGAACGAGAAACATCGGAACGTAAAAAAATCACCACCTTCGGGGAAGAAGAGCACGAGCACAGCATATTGATCTTTGCCCTGCTGCTAATAATCCTTGTAGCCGGAGGAATTATTAAGACATGGACAATCAGGCTGGCAGTGATAGGTCCATTGGTTGCAGCTACTATATATCTATCATACAGATGGTTTTCACATGAAGAGCGTGCACAATGGATGAGTGAAACTTGGTTCCTGGTAAAACAGATCGCACCGCTTCTTTTGATAGGAGTGTTCTTTGCAGGGATTGTTGTAGAGGTATTACCTGCCAATTATGTTGTATCCTACGTCGGCGGTAATTCCATCACCTCAAACCTCATTTCATCTGTCGCAGGTGCTTTCATGTACTTCTCGACGTTGACCGAGGTGCCGATAATAAATGCCCTTACAATTCTCGGGATGGGGCGGGGACCGGCACTCTCAATGCTTCTTGCCGGACCTGCGCTGAGCCTGCCAAACATGATCGTTATCAGCCGGATAATGGGCACAAAGCGTGCTTCTGTTTACATCTTGCTTGTAGTGGTTGTAGCAACATTTTGTGGGCTGGCGTTTGGGTATATAATTAGTTGAAATCATTGGTGAAGATAAAGATGGTAACAATCACATTAGACGTTGAAAAATGTAATGGATGCGGCGCCTGCGTTGATGCATGCCAGCGGCGGGTTCTGGAGATACAGAACAATGTATGTGTGCCGGTAAGACCGGAGATGTGCAGATTCTGCATGTTCTGTGTTTCTGCGTGTGAAGTAAAAGCTTTAAAAATCATAGTTTAAAAAAACGATTGGGACGTGAAGAAAATGAAAATAGAGATACTTGGTACAGGATGCGCGAAATGCAATAAAACAAAGGAGATCGTAGAAAAAGCGGTTTCAGAGACAGGAATTGACGCAGAGGTCGTTAAAGTGGAGGACTTTGATAGAATATTAGCATACGGCGTGATGATAACACCTGCTGTGGTCGTTGACGGTGACGTTAAGATCGCTGGAAGGGTCCCGGGTGTGGACGATGTTAAAAAGTGGATAACTCAGTGATGATCCCGGAGTAGATATTATGACAGATAAAATTATTATGGCAGACCGGATCAAATGCTCATGTGGATCTGACAACGTTGCGATCTTTCCCTGCGTGGGAGCATCAAATGTCGGGCAGATAAGTAACAAAGTCGCGATAGAACTTGCAAACAAAGATGTGGGTACGATGATGTGCACTGTTGGTATTGGTGGACATGTTCCGGGTCTCGTGAAATCCGCCGAGGGGTGCGACCACATCATCGTGATTGATGGTTGCCCCTTAAGCTGCGCAAAAAAGACGCTTGAACATGCCTGCATAAATGTCGACAAGCACATTATCCTTACCGAACTCGATATTAAAAAGGACCATGACCTGAATGTCACACCTGATCAGGTCAAAGATGCTTTGAAGAAGGTCATGGATGTCCTGTGACCTGGCTGGTTATAACTTTATTATCTCAACGTCCAGCATGGAAGTATCAAGAAGCGCAACCGTTCGTTGTCCCGTAAGCACGCCTGCCGTCTCACCCGGATTTATGACCGGCGTGCCCTTTACATCCACAACACCTGCATCATGGGTATGACCCCGGACCACTGCATCGAAGTCACCGGATGATGCAATTGCCCTGACCACCGTTTCACTGGTCCCGTGCAGCAATGCCAGATGACACCCATCGATGTTCAGGTCACCAAAATCCCCACAGGCTTCTGCACCGAAATCCTCAAACCAGCTTTTAAGGGTTATTTTGTCGCCGTCGTTGTTTCCGAAAACAAAATACAGTTTTGCATCAAGCTCCTTAAAAGCACGTGCCGTAAAAGGAGATACAATGTCCCCTGCATGAAGCACGGCTGTAACTTCCTTTTCGTTGAAAAATGATACTGCATCTTCTATTGCTTTCAGGTTATCGTGCGAATCTGAAATTATTCCTATCAATAATAACACCTCTTTGATCGTACCCATTATTGTTGTTCTAATTTTAACTATTGTTGTGATCTTATTTCCCAACTATTTCCTCAACAGCCATTGAATAACAATGGCATGTCTTTTTAGTGAAGCACACAAGGATCACTTTCTCAATAGTAGTACTTCTTTCAAGAAAAGCCTTTATTTCACAAACTGTGATCCGTGAGGCATGTTCAACAGAAAAACCATATGCTTCTGTGCTGATCGATGGGAACGCGATGGTCCGTATGCCGTACTGTTCTGCCAGTTTCAGAGAGTTCCGGGTGCATATAAAATGGTAAATCAATCGGAAGTAGGGCTACTATAAAAGGTCTATATAATATTGGGTACTTTAAGATTACATGGAACCTGAAAATGACTATTTAAAGCTCAGGAACAGTGTTTATGCGTTCCTACAACAAATGTTTCTTGAAGAAGCGCCGCGAAAGCTTGCTTCTGATCTGGTCAAAGGCACATTTCCCGTACCTATCGGTCTGCGCACTTTGAACCCGGATATCGATGAAGGGATCGAGTTGTTACTTGACTACATCCAAAAATGTAAAAATGTGGATGAAGTGCATGACAGGCTTCAAAAAGAATTCACCATTCTTTTTATCGGACCAGGTAGTTCCCCGGTACCACCTTATGAAACAATGTACATTGACCATAAAATGAGCGGACCCACACTGCTGGAACTAAAAAAGGTCTACCGACACGCAGGGATAGAAAAAAAAGCGGATTATCCCGAACCCGAGGATAACATAGCCTTTGAAATGAGGTTTATGAATTATCTGTGTGAAAAGGCGATGCAAGATAACACAAATACCTATCTCGAGATGCAAAAAGAGTTCATGGATGAACATCTTCTCAAATGGGTGCCGGATTTTTGCGATGACCTGTTTATCAATGAATATTCGGATTTCTATAAATGGATCGCAAAGTTCACAAAAGGTTTCCTTGTACTGGATCGTTCAATGCTAAATGAACTTCTCCAGTAATCCTTTTTCGATCGCTTTTACAGGTCTGCAATCAGGGCAATACTGGAGTAATTCCACTTTTGCACTATCTTTTGCCAATTTAGCCGTAAGATGTGCTATAGTGGCACTTGTAGTATATGGTTTACCACATTTCTTGCATTTGACCATTTCAGGTTCATATAGTGTGATAGCAGGATCAAGGAGTCGTGCTGCATCAAATAATTTCTCCATTGTGATGGACTTTTCAGGACAGGCCTTTTCACATAATCCACATGCAGTACACAGTGAATAATTGAATAATATCTTTCCATCTACTTTGTTCAATGCTCCACTTGGGCACATATTCATACAGGCAGTACAAAATGTACATTTGTTGTTAATGGTAATGTCTGCAAATGGAAGATCACCTTTTATGGATGATCCGCAAATATCCGCGGACATACTGGCAATCAGATCAACAAGGACTGATCGTTTATTATCACCTTTTACAAGATCCGGAGTCTTAATTTTCGACTTGCGCGGTGTGAGCGTACTGGTAAAATCAGTAAGCTGGTGCACAAGTGTTTCAGGATGCTGTGGGTCCACATTTATAACCGCAAAACGTTCCTTAAGGTTAACTGCAGCCAGTACAGCATTTATAGTGGGATTCGTGGTCGGATCCATGGCAGTTTTATGTGTGCAATCCTCACATCCAAGAAGTATTACTCCATCCGCCCCTGAATTAAATGCATTCAGAATATGAGATTCGTGAACAGCATTGATACATGGAACATAAACAGGCAGTGCCGGTGGATAGGTCAGGTGTTCCTCTCCGGCGCGGTCCAGAGCCCCCAGTCCTTCCAGATCGCAGGTAAACATAACCACTGCAGGTGAAAGCTTATCTTTTCCCTGTAGCAGGATATCTGTCCGGGAATATATCAGGTCATCTGGATATGCCTGTAATTGCGGGACCGAGACCGGACAAATAGAGGTACATGTTCCGCATCCCATACATGCAGCAGCATCAAAGACGATATTATCCTTAACGCGTTTAATGGCATCGTGCGGGCAGACAGATTCGCACATTGTGCAGCCGATGATCTCGCTTTTTCCTGCGGCGCAACCTTTATCGCGTACACTCAGCGTCCCGTCCTTTATTACCGTACCGCTGTAGGCAAGAGCATCCATAGCAGCCATCAGGGCGCCGGGCTGATCCTGGCTTGTATGTATGCCGAATTTGTTCAAATGTGTCCATTTTGGGTCCGTTACCACGATCTGTCCACAGTTTATTGTTGATGAGATATTCCTGTGCAGGTCAATGGCATCAACAGGACAGACATCAACACATTTGCCGCATTGATCACATGAGGTGTTAAATCTAAGAGATGGATCGATCGCGTTTTTCGGACATACTTGAATACATTTTCCGCAGGACGTGCATTTATCAAAATCCACAGGATGATCGATCGATATATCCACCGAGAAGTCACCGATCTTGCCGCTTACGTTTTGCACTGAGCCTATATAGACCGGGATATCATACTGCTGCATCTTGCGGTCAGGTTCATTAAGCAAAAGGCTCACATTGGCTTTGTCGGTGAGTCTGTTTACGATGGGAAAGACATAGTCCTGTCCTATGATCAGTATGTCCTTACCAACGGGTATGCTGAGCCTTTCTGGCACTGGTCTTTTAGAATTGAGCGCCAGATCGACCAGTCGCTCTGCTTTTATAGTAGCATCCTTTTTCTCATGGACCCAACCGCAGTGCTCCCGTAAGTTTACAAACATCATATCCGCGGGATTGCCTTCGATCTCTTCAAATATGCGGTTCTTAAAAGTACAGCCAATAAGCACCCTCTCAAGATCCTTACTGCGAATGTCGCTGATCAGGTGGTACAATCCGTTATCCTGACACAGATCATCGAGAACCTCGACAACTTCCGGTTTAGCGGTTTTCCTTATGGTTTTAGCAAGGCGTTTATAATCGATCGATGATGTGTTCCCACATGTACAAAAAAATACCCCAGTTTTCATATTTAGTCCCTTTAAAGTGTTATCTGACGCAAGTCAATTTCATGATGTTCCAGCTGATCTTGTAGATGCACGTTCTCGGATGGTTGTAGATATCTCTTCCGCATCACCGCTAGAACTCCCTGACACGAGCAGAATAATGAACACCGTGGTTTCGGGTCTCTCTGTATCAACAAACCATCGTCTGCCTTTTGCCAGGACGGTCCCACACAGAAAGTACACTTGTCCATTTTACCTTTGAATTCAAATACAACATTGGATTTGAATTCGAACTGCGGTACACCCGAAGGGATATGCGAATGAAGAATATCCACATCCGACACATCTATCCTTGTTCACAAGGACTATTCTATCCTACCGTTTAGAGATAGTATCCTTCGGGCATCCTTTTACAGTTTTATCTGACGGCAACTCAATTTCATGCTGTTCCAGCTATTCTTGTAGCTGCACGTTCTCGCATAGTTTTGGATATCTCTTCCGCATCACCTGCAAGAAGTCCCTGGCACGCGCAGAATGCTGCACACCGTGCTATCGGGTCTCTCTGTATCAACGAACCATCGTCTGCCTTTTGCTGGGTCGGTTCCACACAGAAAGTACACTTGTCCATTTTACCTTTGAATTCAAATATCGCATTGGATTTGGATTCGAACTGCGGTGCACCGAACGGACAGGCGGCTAAACAATAACCACATCCGACACATCGATCCTTGTTCACAAGGACTATTCCATCCTCCCGTTTATAGATAGCATCCATCGGGCATGCTTCCATGCAGGCAGGTTCGGAACAGTGCATACATGCCATCGGGACATTTGTCTCATTGGGTTTACCTTCATTGATGGTCACCACTCGGATCCGTCTCATGCCATATGGGACATCGTTCTGTTGTTTGCAGGCTACTTCGCATCCACCACATTTGATGCAGCGGTCTGAATCTGCCGCAAATTTATATACTGCCATTTCTTACACCTCCTTATGCCTTGTATATCTTACACTGACAGACCTTTGTTTCCTGCATCTGGGTAGTTCTGTCATAGGCATCTACACAGATAATGTTCACCGAATCACCTAAAGCCATCTCGGCAGTGCCTGGTGGGTACCTATCTTCATAAGATTCACCTTCAAATATTCCTGCCCAGTGGTACGGCATGAACGCTACTTCATGGGTCTGTTCTGTAGATCTGGTCATTCCATCGGTCACTTTTGCCTTGACATGACATCTGCCACGCAGAGTCTCGACCCAGACAAAATCCCCGTTCGTTATACCGACATCGGCTGCAAGTGCCGGACTCATTTCAACGTACATATCAGGCTGCAGTTCAACTGTATACGAACAGCTTCTGGTTTCTGCTCCGCCACCCATGTGTTCGACCTGACGTCCGGTTGAGAGTATAACCGGATATTCGTTGACAATGTTCTTCCTTGCCTGCTGATTGGTTTTGTACAATGTTTCGACCCTGTACATTTCGTCCACATCATCAAATGTCGGATATTTATCTACCAGGTCAGGTCTTGAACTTTCAATGGGTTCCCTATGTTTAGGCACCGGATCTGGCAGGTTCCATGCCCATATTCTTGCCCTCCCACGACCTGTTGGTGGATCGCCTCTTGCCAGTGCATCTTTTGATGCCTGCAGGGTAAGATCATAGGCATATCCTACTTGAGGAACCGGGTTGTCGCCTTTGAGCAGACTGTCACCTATATGCTTGCCGGTTGGATTGTCGAGCACTTCATTTCCCCATCTAACTCTGAAATCGTGACCGCCCTCACTTACTGGTTTACTGTCATTGTACAGGATTGGGGTCCCGCAATGTTCTGTTGTCCAGCATGGCCAGGGCAATCCAAAATACTCTCCTTTACAGGGTCCGCCTGTAGCTCGTAATGTTTCCACATCAAAGTCTGCACAATGTTCCTGCTGTCTCTTCAACCGCTCGGGCGTCTGTCCGACCATGGCAATGGCACCCATTCCCAGGTTCCATTCCTTTACAATATCCTCAGGTGTAGAATATGTGAAGTGCTGACCAAATCCGAGTTTTGTTGTGAGCATCTGCATGATCTCTGCATCCGGTTTGCTGTCAAACCTGGGCTCCACCAGTTTATTCCTCCACTGGATCTGCCTGCCGGTTGATGTCACAGTACCGTTCTTCTCGAACACCGTGGAGGCGGGGAGCAGGATTATTCCGTCCGGTCTGTCGGCAAGTGATGAAGCAATTGTGGAGTGCGGATCCACGCTGACTATCATATCGATCTTCTCCATCGCTTCTTTCATTCTCTTCATTTCTGTAATGGAGTTGAGTGAATGTCCCCAGACAAAGACCATTTTCAGATTATTGGGCTGACCAATCTTGTTTTTAGGGTACAGTACTCCTTCATACCATCGAGAAACTGTGAAACCGTTTTTGTTCATGATCCCGGGGGCATTTTTCAGATCAAATCTGCCTTTCATCCAATCCATGGTGACAGGAGATTTCGTATTCCATACATCTACCCAGTGCTGCCATGCCGCATCTGTAAGACCGTAGTAACTTGGCAGGTTGTCTGCAAGTATACAGAAATCGGTTGAACCCTGCACATTATCATGACCTCTCAAAGGCTGGACTCCTCCCCCGGACATACCGGAATGCCCGAGAACCAGATTTAAAATCGCAGACATGTGGATGTTATTTGTTCCTGTGGTATGCTGGGTCTGTCCCATTGCCCAAACGACGGTCGATGGTTTGTTCTCGTACAGCGTTCTGGCAACCAACTTGAGGGTGTCTGCAGGCACCCAGGATATGTCCTCCACGACTTCAGGTGTGTAATCCTTTGCGACCTCCCAGAGATCATCGAACCCGATCGTCCTGTTCTTGATAAATTCTTCATCATGCCAGTTGTTATTTACCAGAATATTGACGAGCCCGAGAAGTACTGGTACGGTCGTACCTGGTCTCATTCTTCCATAGATATGGGCTTTTGCAGCCGTTCTTGTAAATCTCGGATCAATGACGATGAGCTTTGCGCCCCTTTCTTTGGCAGTGAGGAAATGCTGCATGCTCACAGGATGCGCCTCTGCGGCGTTTGAACCTATGAAAAATGCGCATTTGGTGTGACGCATATCATTTACATTGTTTGTCTGGGCACCAAAACCCCAGGTGTTGGCAAGTCCTGCAACTGTCGTTGAGTGGCATATCCTTGCCTGGTGATCTACATTGTTCGTTCCCCAAAAGGCTGCCATTTTTCTGAAGAGGTAGCATTCTTCATTGGTCATTTTCGCTGAACCCATAAACATGACTGAATCAGGACCGTATTCTTTCCTGATATCTGTCATCTTGTCAGCGATCTTAGTGATAGCTTCGTCCCATGTGATCCGCTTCCATGCGCCGTTGACCTTCTCCATAGGGTATTTCAACCGGCGCTCGGAATTGACTATCTCAGCGATCGAAGTTCCTTTTGAGCACATACCACCATGATTGATGGGATGATCGCTCCATGGTTCCAGACCGACCAGTTCGTTGTCCTCGACTTTCCCGAGAACACCGCAGCCTACTGCACAGTGAGAACAGATGGTTTTTATAAGTTTTGTATCTCCACTAACTGTGTTCTCCGCAGCAGATGCGATTATGTCATGGTTGAAGAGTCTTCCAGTTCCCCCGTAACTCCCCAATAAGGCAGCTGTGCCGAGTGCACCGGCAGCCTTTATGAAGGTGCGACGAGTCGTCTTAAACTTGTTCGGTGTTTTCAAATTGCGCTTTGTATCAGACATCTTTACATACCTCCGAGATACCATGTAAATCATCCCCCAGTGCCAAATCAGGGAGGAGATAATTCAATAGGTTTTATCACATAAACTCGGTTTGTGACTTTAATTTACTATATATTATAATAATACCATCTATTATAATAAGCTATGTATTAAAATAAGTTAGAACCTCTATAATAAGTTATAAGAAAGTGAAAAATACAGCCTTTAAGACACGTTTTTGCTCAGTTTTGCACATGATTAGACATCGCTGTATATTATTTACTCCGTACATATAATTATGCAACTGTTTATATATAGCTTTATGGTTTTGCAATAGCCATATATAAAAGATCTCACTTGCAAAAAGTTTTAGCCGATTTAAGAAGTAGAAAATTAAGTGAAAAATAAGGTAAAGAAAAACACTACTGATAAACTACGTACTTATGAAAAAAAGATTAACACGTTGAACTATGAAGAGTTTATTGGGCTTTGTGTAAAAAGTCCGTCTTGTGTAAAAAGTCAACAATTCTGTGTAAAAAGTAGCTAACATGAAGGGAATACTATATGAAAGAAATAGAAATAGATAAGTACAATCAAGATTTGGAAGATATTGTAAAATTGTACAGGAGACTAAAATCTTTGAGTGTAGATTTCGACCACGCTGTTATGGTAATTGTTGGATCGGTTGTATTTCTTGTAGCCGATGCTGCTATTTCTGCTATATCATGGGGTTTATTTGAAACTGGGATATTTGATGTTTATCAGTTTATTATAGCTTTATTTATATCTCTTATTGCTGCTTTAATTTTAGCAATCGCGGTGATTTATTTTTTCATTAGATAATTCGACATATCAAATTTATTTTGTGTAAAAAGTAGCCATTCTGTGTAAAAAGTCGGGCAAAATCAGGATTTTTTACACAAAGCCAGTTTATTGACAATATATAAATATGAGATTGGAATCCAAAAACTGGTCAGAGAATTAAAAAATGTTTTAAAAAGACAACTAATACCAACAACACCTCTTTGATCGCACCCATTGTTGTTGTGATTTCCACCATTTTTGTGATCTTATTTCCCAACTATTTATTCAACAGCCATTGAATAGCACTTATATGCCTTTTTATTGAAGCAGACAAGGATCACTTTCTCAATAGTAGTACTTCTTTCAAGAAAAGACTTTATTTCACAAACTGCGATCCTTGAGGCACGTTCAACAGGAAAACCATATGCTCCTGTGCTGATCGATGGGAACGCGATGGTCCGTATGCCATACTGTTCTGCCAGTGCCAGGGAGTTCCGGTAACACAGCACCAGTTTCTCATCTTCCCCATGGGTTCCACCCTTCCATATTGGACCGACGGTATGGATGACCCATTTTGCTGGCAATTTATATCCTTTCGTGATCCTTGCTTCACCGGTGGGGCAGCCGTTCAGTTTCCTGCATTCTTCCAGCAGCCCGGGTCCGGCTGCATTGTGAATCGCACCGTCCACACCCCCACCACCAAGCAGCGAGTTATTTGCAGCATTCACGATAGCATCGACCTCCTGTTTGACGATATCATCACGAACGACTTCGATCTTTTTACGCATTGTCATATCCTCTGACCTCATTACAGATAAGTGACCATCCTCTTTTACTTCTCCACCAGCCCGGCATCCGTGATCACAATACTCGCAGTATACTCATCCATTTCCACCACCTCATACCCTTTTATCTCGATCCTCTTTTTGTACATTGGACCATCGGTCACAAAACTCTCGAACTCCCCGCCCTCGCCTGCAATATTGATCCCGATCTTCTCGTTAAGCTGCACCAGCCTATCGATGTCCTCTTCTTTTATTCTGCGTCCAAGCCAGCTTTTATCAAGACCGTACGCTGCGATGCTACTGAAAATGAAGTCAAAACCGTTCTTTAGCAACTGGCGCATCTCAGTCTCCTGATCGATATGCCAGAGGGGTGAGAAAACCTTCAGACCAAGTTCATCGCATATCCGCTCGATCCGTTCTCTCTGGTAATTGGAATACAGCGCCCCTGTCACCACACCTTCAATGCCAAACTCCTTTTGAGCCCGGGCAATCGCATGTCTCATATCCTCAAGTTCGATCTCCTTCTCCCCTTTTGTGACCTGCTCAACCAGCGGAATATCCATAGCTTCTGCCTGCAGGTGCGCGAGGTCGATGTTCGGGGTATGGAACATGTACGAATGCGGGTTCTCACTTCGTATGGTGATCAAGCACTCAATGGAATAGTTCTGCTCCTGCATGATCTGCATGGCATAATTACTGTCCTTTCCCGAACTGAAAAGAACACCGAGTTTCAGGTTTGGTTCTGAATAGAAACCCTTCAGGTATTCGCTCTTTGTCCTGCATCCCGCTTTCTTTGCAAGCTTTGCGATCGCCCGATCGAACCTGCTACCATACTGAGCAGCCTGCTTCCTGCGCTGTGCAAACTCCTGAGGCATGCCAATATCCTCCCCAACCATCCTCTGGATGATCTTGTTCTCTTCGAAATCTATCTTATATTGCGGCGGGATCTTCAGGCAGTAGTCCACCACCCGTTTGTCAAGATACGGCACACGAAGCTCGATATTGTTGTTCATGGAAACAACATCGTCCCTGTACGTGTTCTTCTCGTATATCTTCAGGATATCGGCATAGCAGTCCCTGTTAATATCAGTGGACCTCCTGTGCCGGTCATATCCTGCAAGCAGTTCATCTGCACCCGAACCTGAGAACATCACCCTGATGCCGTCTTCCCTTGCAGCCAGGCATGCAACGTACATGGTCAATGCGACCCCGACCTTAGGAACGTTGGTGTCCTCAATTAGCGGTACAACAGCCTTGAGGTGTTCCTCCACCTCCTCAAGGTCGATCTCCTTTATCCGCAACGTAAGTCCAAATGTTTCAGCCACCTTTTTTGCATACTGGATATCCGGTGACTGGTCTGTGCCCTTGAATCCTGCTGTATAACAGGTGAAATCCACACCCGGTCGCTTACCCAGTTCCTTACATAGGTATGCTATGATACTGGAATCCACACCTCCTGAAAACAGAACCCCGAACGGCTCGTCAGGGATTCGGATGGATACCGCATCGGTTATCAGCTCCCTGACATCGGTTCGTATGGTTTCGAGTTGCATCCTGTTTTCAGGTGTGATGGTAAAAAATTCACGGTTGTACCTGGAAATTGTATCCTCATTTAGATCATAACAAAGGATCTCACGCGGGTTCAGTTCCTTAATACCATGGTATCCAGTTGAATCCAGCACTTTTTTTTCGGATGCAAACGCAAAACCGGAAGAGGTGCTATACCATAACGGTTTGATACCCAGAATATCCCTGACGATGTATACTTTATCATTTTTCCAGTAAGCAAAAGCATAGACACCAAGAACCTCACGCAGGGTTTCGTCAATGATCGAGCAGACATTGGTTGAAGCGGAATTTTCTGATATTTGTTTTTCAATGAGCTTTATCAAGAGATCAGAATCATTCGTTGAACCAAGTTCGTATTTTCTGTCCAGTGCCTTCCAGTTATATATCTCACAGTTTGAAACAAGCTGTCCCTCGTACACAATGGGCTGGGGTACAAAGTTCACCATGGAATGAAGTCTGTGCCCGAGAATATGGATATTGTGCCCGGGAATACCAAGGTTCTCCTGACCGGATGAATACACCACCCAACCCGTTCCCCCGGCACCAGCACCATCCATACCCCGATTTTTCAGGATAGCAAGAGCTCTGTGGGTGTGGTCGACTGCATCCTCAGTGTTAAAAAAACCGGTAATTCCGCACATTTATTCCTGTTATCTATTGATGTATTATTGGTGCTATTAATCCAAAACAAATTTGTCGTTTAATACTTCACTACTTCAGGGCGTATCGTCAGTAACACATAATCCCAAACAGCAATTGGCATTTGCATTGGAGAACGAATGTGTAATCATTGTTTAATAGGTTAACCATCCATCCAGCAGAACTATTCAGCATATGCCACTTTTCAAAAATTGAAAAACCAACAACTCAAAATACTATTATCAGCAAACATCAGTAGCAAACATCAGTCTGAAGGTAACTAAAGAGGGATCCATCATATTCAACCAGCTTAAAAATAATATCCGTATGTTGGTCAACCCGGTCGCAAAGGCTATTCCCCTTTCCCCGAACACATTGACGCTCATAGGTCTTGTGATCAGCATTGTTGCTGCAGTTGTATTTGCACGTGGGATTGTGGTTCTTGGAGGTGCATTGATCCTTTTAAGCGGACTGTTTGACATATTCGATGGTGCGGTTGCAAGATCAAGGGGGGAGATCACCCCTTTTGGTGGTGTACTGGATTCTGTTTGCGATAGGTATGCTGATGCCGTAATATTCGTAGGGATCATATATGGCATATTAAATAGCAACATTTCACCCAATCTACTGTTAAACATACCGTTATGGCTGTGGTGTACAGTAGCACTAATCGGATCCTATCTTGTCAGCTACACACGTGCACGGGCAGAAGCTGCAGGTACCAAGGATATGAACATAGGGATCGCCGAGCGTCCCGAGCGGATGATACTGCTTGCTGTGGGCGCCTTCAGTGGATTTATTGCATGGGCGATCGTTTTGATAGTGATATTGACCCATATTACCATCATCCAGCGAATGTTATATGCAAAACAATACCTGAGCTGACGTTCTCATATCCTTATACCAAAAAAAACTATTATTTGTATCAAACGAACCAGAGCGATATTTATAATATATTGACACTCATTATAGCACACGGCTTAGCATATCTAACCAGCAAATAACCATAGAGGCTTAAAGAATGCTCTATCATGCAGAAGTAACCATTGAACTTAAGTCCGGGATGCT
>JAFGQV010000167.1 GCA_016935475.1 Methanosarcinaceae archaeon | reverse complement strand
ACCGGTTTTGCCTTTGCGCTCAGAGACATCATACTCTCCTATATCATCTGGTTCATCCTGCTCACCAAAAAACCGTTCAAGATAGGGGATTACATAAAAGTGGGGAACGAGGAAGGTCTTGTAAAGCACATCGGGCTTTTTTATGTGGTGGTGGACCCATATCCGGAAAATTATGATGACTATTTCAAGGTTCCTAACAAGACTTTCTTTGAGAAACCCATAAAGAATTATGGAAAAGGACGGTTCTGTTCAACTACCGACTTCTACCTGAAAGAGATCCCTTCAGACCTTGGTGTCAGGATAGAGGACGTTAAAAAGAAAGCAGCGAACATAAAAAACGCAGATGCAAAATTCAATCTTGATTCGGACAAAGATGGTTTAAGGATCACGATATCCTATCATACAACCTTTGATCAACGGGAAGATATCAAGGATAAAATCCTGAGACTGATGGTAGAGGCTTTTATGCCGGAAGAGAGAACACAGATAGACTGCGATCAGAATTTAACCCGATGAACCTAACCCGATGAACCTTAAAATGTAAAGAAGAAACAAATATTCGATGCTTCTTTTAAGTACTGATCTGCTCAGGTCCAATTAGGCAAATCCTGCCTCCATGAAACGATTTTCACTAGCTCCCTCACAAAGCCAGTAACTTTAAATTGTATTAGATGTTCATGTTTTATGGGAGTTTATGTTATGTCTAAAATATGGATAATATTACTGATACTGGTAGCCCTCACTGCATCGGGCTGTTCGGATGACAAGACCTCCAAATATTCAACCCCGGAGGGTGATGTGGAGGTAACTGTTCACGAAGGAGAGGAAGATGACTGGTGTCCGGTTGGAACCAAGATCGATATGGCAAATCCAAACAATGGGGAGATGGCATCCATGGAAATTGTGGGAAAAGAGACCATAGACGGCATTGAAATGTGCAAAGCCGTGGTGGAAATGGTCGCTGAAGAAGAAAATGACGTTGCAAGACTTGAATATATGTGGTCCGAAGACCGTGACACATTTTACTATAGAAGCTATGATTCTTCAAACCATCTCATTACCGAAATGATAATGAAGGACGGGAAGATGACAATGACAGATGAGGAAGGTAATGTCATGGAAATGAACGGAATGACATAGTGCGACACGGGATCACTTGAATAATTTTTCAGTGCTGGTTTGAAGATGCCGGGTCCTTGATCGATATTCGAAATAATGATCCGGTACCAACATCCCAAAGATGCCGGTCGGGGAGATGGTTATTGAAATCAAAGGGATGATCCATCATACCAGTGAACGCGTAACAACAAGTAATGAAAACACCAGTATGGATCCTGGACTTGATTCTCGAAAAAAAGAAGCCGTTTTTAAAAATAGTCAGATGATGATGCAGTAAACGCTATCATCATCGGATCAAACAAAAAAAGGGTAGATCTACTTGTATTTACCCATGGTTTTCATGAAATCGGCGGCTTCCATTACGGGAACGCCGGATACCGTGCATACATCGGTCCATGGCAGATTGAAAGCCCCATATGCCTCTGCAGTTTCTGCATCATACAAAATAAAATAGCGACCTCCTGAAAGATCCACCCACTGGTTAACGATCTTTATCCCGGCAGGAACTTTCAGTTTTGCAAAGTGCTCTAGAATCTTATCTCTGTTCTTTGGTTCCCACGTACTTATATCCATAAATAACATTGTGTATCCACTCCTCATTTTGTTTAAGATTTGGCACTGTCAAATTCATTGGTGGTAGATAAGGGTAGGTATCTTTAGACGTTCGCATTCAGCTGCAATAGACGGGAATCTAAAGGCAGATGAGCCCTGAAACACATCTACACCAAATTTTTTGACAGCCCCACTCATTATAAATATTAGTTTCAGCTTCTATATATAAGTTTCTTTAGTTAAGTATGAAATTAATTGTATATTAAAAAAGTAGACTGCTCTATATTCCATATAAACCAAGCGTTATCAAGGACATTGATGTTGCAATTATATCTCCCTCATTCTTACCCCAGCTTCCGTTCTCGTTCAACTTCCCAAGCAACCACCTGATAGATATTCCAAGTTCATCCCTGAAGCCGGCAAGCACCAGTGCCTGGATCACAATATTACTGGTGGAGATGAACTTCCAGCCCCCATCCTGACCGCGCCGGGAAATAACCCACCGTGCACGCTCGTTAATAAAGTCACGATAACTGTCCGTACCTGCCAGTGTTTCCTGTTTTATGAGGGCTGTGAGAGCAAGAGACGTGGTGCCCACGTGCTCCCAGTCCGGACCATAGTTTTGCACAAGCCATTTGCATCCATCCTCATTGACCTCACCCATTGCCGCAAGTGCGGTGAGGACATAGGCAGTATCATATACGTCATTGTTCCAACCCCCATCATGCGGGCGGTCCAGAAGCCAGACCACAGAACCGGGGAAGACGATCCCGATGCCTGCAAGAGCCGAACATGCCCTGGCAGTATCCCGGACCGAACCATTCCAGTTACTGTCCTTTTTTATACGTATCAACCGGGCAGCATAATGAGATGGTACATCCCACAAAGTATACGCAGTGATAAGACGCGACAGTTCCTTAACAGAACCCGGGTGGCAGCTATCAAGCCATTTAAACGCGTTTGATATCCTGCTATCCATGCTGCATAACAAGGTAGCCATGATATTTAGTGTTTTTTTGGGGACTGGATATGGGGTAGAAATGGCACGATTGGAGATGTTTTTTTTGCGGCAAATAAATTAAAACCTCCTCGGCATATTGATTTCTAAGATAACTTTGTTCAGAACAAATAATAACTGTTTTATACATTAACATTTTTTTAATATTATCAGAATAGGTGGTATAGCTTTGCGAATAGGTAGAACTTGTAAACTGGTAATCATTGTTATCTTATTAGCTGCCCAGTTCTACCCGGCAGCCGCATCAAGCAGCGAGGAATCACTTGAGGAGCCGTCTTACATTTCAATGGGAACTGTTGCTGCTCTGTCAATGGTGTCTCAACTTAAAGTGCAGACCCAGCCTAACAATGGGCTGAACGTTATTGAACTTATATACGCATCTACGAACAAAACTGATACCGATGGCGACAGACTGCCCGATTCTGTTGAGGCTGTTCTTGGAACTGACTTTAATAACACAGATTCTGATTTTGATATGCTGGACGACTATAATGAATCCGTTTTCTATGAGTCGGATCCACTGGAACCGGATTCAAATCATGATGGATTGGCGGATTACTTTGAAGTGATGGATGTCTACTCCCTTGATATTGATGGGGATGGTTACCCAAACATCTGGGATTTTGATAATGATGGCGATTGCGTTGAAGACAACATAGATTCATCCCCTTTTGCTCTTTCTGCAACCACCGAAAGCTTCAATTTTAATCTTAAAACAAATGGAAATCCCACCTATGTAGACTTCCAGCTGCTCCCACAAAATCCTAACAATGTGAACATAGCTTTGCAGGAGTGGGACTGGCCATATGACAATAAAAGTACGATGCAGGACCTGGATAATTCCAAAGATGATTTACAGATCATCCCAATGCTTGAACTCACAATGAGTTCTGCTCCAGATCAAGCAGAAGTGACGGATTATGGCATTGGCATTTTTTCGAATATTGCATATGTACCACTTGTTCAGGTCCAGGGGCTTGGGGCAAATGTTGCCCTGGCCGGTAAAATGTTCTATCCCGAATCTGCACCTCTTGACATTCAGGTAAACGCGAGTCTGATCTGGCTTGTGATGGCAAAGACCGATAGGTTCGATTCAGATAATGTGACCATCCTCTCTGAGAAAACGACCCTTGCTAAATATCAGGAAAACTTCACTCTAACGGGTTTTAATATCGAAGAGAGTTACGGGACTGATGTCGGCCTGTTCTACAGTGATGAGATAAACCAGACAATTGCAGCTAACTTTGTAATGGCATATTCGTTTTTAAGAAATAATCAGACCACTGTATATGATATGCCCTCTAAACTTGCCGAACATAACGTGAGTGTGTCCTCTACAATTAATAGCTCATCTCATCGTGATCAGGCATTATTGAATGTTACTACCAGGATGACCCCGGGAGTTTTGAATTCGCTGCCAGAGGATATGGTTCTTCCAGTCATTTCCGCAATTGAAAGTAATTTCACAAAAAAAGAGCTGTCAGAGCTTGATTCAAGCTCTTATATGGTGGGAAATGGGCATTCCATTGATCTTAGGAGTGAGCCTGTAATAACCCTTAAAACCTTGAAAACAAGCTGGTATGATACTACTGATCAAAAACCCCTTGTAATCGATTCAATCTTACCAGTCATCAGGGATTGGGGGCAGCTAATGAATCTGGATGATAATGCCCTTGCATCCATGATGGTTCTGGTAATAGCATGGAATATAGGTGAATCAACAGTAACAAGGATCGGGGATGATAGTACTAGTTTTGTGAATGAAGTCCTGGATGTGCTAGGGGTAATTGAAACAGGGATTGGTGGTTATCTTTTATCGTGTTCATCTTTGGTTGATGTAATAAGTATCGTTACAGAAGGCACATATAGAGTTTTTTTTGCATTAAATTATGTGGGTGAATTTATTCAGGGCGTACTAGGCCTTGTCATGTATACATCCAAAATTTTAGATCAAGTTGTGAATGTTATCAGCACTGTGGCTAAATTTGCAGAAGGGTTGGGGAAGGTTCTTGGTATAATAGGTGCGATTATGCTGGTAGTAGGATTTGCTTTTGATATAGGTTTTGCAATTTGGGGTTTCTTTAAAATTGCAATGAGTGAGGGATGGTCATCAACCGGCACTTTCCAGGGAGCTGTTTATGCTACTATTATGGGTGCATATGCAATCAGTCTTTTTGTCATTGGAATAATTTTGCTGGCAGTGGCATTTATTCCTTATGTGGGTTGGATAATTGCCCTGGTTGGAGGAATTATCCTGGGAGCGATTGCATTGACCGACTTTATACTGGGATTCTTTGGTATTGGTATTTCGAATCTGGTGGAAAAGTTAGTAGGTACATTCCATCAAACTTACATGAATACCGAATTTTCCCTGGGTCTGATCAATTCCTCGATTGCCATTAATGATCATAAGAAAAATGGATTCGACGCTGGAGACAGGATAACATTTAGCAGTTTCATTAACGGGACAGTTACAAGAACGTCTGGCGGTGCGTGGGAAGATGTTTTAGAAAGTTATGTTGTCCCTCATTATGAAATCAAACGGGGGATGAGTGAAGGTACACCATATTCATACTGGATTTCCCCCCATGGCAGTTTTACCAACAATGTATCATATTCTGAAATAAACCCTGAATCCAAGAATACCACATACGAGATCGGTGCATGGATGGAGCCAATAAAGGGGACTATTAATTTCCCTCTTGCTCTCTTGCTTAAGGCAGATTATAAAATAATCTACACTGATAAGAAAATTGAATGGGATTTCTGGAACGGCTATAAATATACGCGCATAAACCAAACTGGACACACCTACAACGAGCTTGATACCCTCTATTTCGATGTACTTCCAGGAAATATCAATGATTTCACAACCTGGTATCCGCTAACGTCACAGGATAAAGATAACGATGGGCTTGGTAATAATGCAGACCCCTATCCATGGGACTGGGATGGGGACGGGGACGGGTTAAGCGATAAATTTGAACTGGACATTATAGGCTCTGACCCTGGAAGTAGGGATAAGGATGGGGACGGGTTGAGCGATCGAATGGAACTGATTTATGGGACGAACATGACAGAATGGGATACTGATAATGATAATCTGTCAGATTACAAAGAGATCAATGGCTGGGATATCAATTTCAATTACAGTGGTCAATCCTTTAATATGACTGTTAAATCTGATCCCCTTATGCCAGATACTGACAATGACGGGGTAGATGACCAAATGGAATATTGGAGCTCCCTCAATCCAAGATCGAAGGATTCAAATGGCGACGGTGTTGTTGATGTCCCAAATCCAACGACTTTTGCCTATATTAATTTTGAAACAAAATGGGGAAAATACGGTGTATCTGGATATCCGCGGTTTGACTACCCATCAGCAGTAGCGGTTGATGCAGATGGATATTTATATGTTGCCGATTCAGGAGAATATTCTCACAGTGTCCAGAAGTTCGATTCCAATGGTGGATACATAACAACAATCATATGGGGCTCAAAAGGCTCTGGAAATGGACAGTTTGGAGAGCTATCTGATATGGCTATAGATACAGCTAATGGTCATATCTATATTGCTGATTATATCTCCGGTACTGGTGGACGTATTCAGAAGTTCGATTCAGAAGGTAATTTCCTCACATCATGGAATACTAATTCTGGATGGGGTCCGGAAATAGCAGTGGATGAAGAGGGTTATGTCTATGCTAACATAAATCACTGCATTCAAAAATTCAATTCAAGCGGGACACTAATATCAAATCCTTGTTTTTCAGGTACTTATGAGGGTGTTACTAATGTGGCAGTTGATCTGGATGGGAACGTATATTATACAGATGTATACCAGGTTTTCAAGGCTTATTCCAATTGGACATTCATAACAAAATTTTATAGTGAAGGAGACTCAACCAAATATTTCGGTTCACCCCGGGGGTTGGCAGTAGACGATAGAGGTTTTGTCTACATTGCTGATCAGAGTAACAACCACATTCAGAAGTTTGACCCTACTGGCTGGTTCATCACCAGATGGGGGAGTTATGGTTCTGGAGATGAGGAATTTATAAGCCCAATGGATATAGCAGTTGATGCAAATAAAAATATATATGTCCTTGAAGCCCCCCTCGTTGCTGTGTACAAGGATATTGCTGGAAACCGGATTCAGAAATTCTCCCAGATAACTGACCTTCCTCCCCGTAATGTCTCTGAGTTCCTTGATTCTGATGGGGATGGATTGAGTGACATGAACGAGACCAGAGGCTGGAATGTGACCTTTAGCGACAGATCATTGGGTACTTTGACCCGCCATGTCACAAGCGAGTTTTTGGCAAATGATACGGATTTCGATGGACTCTCTGATCTTGATGAGTACAACTATTCATCAAATCCCAGAGATGTAGATACCGATGGGGATGGTCTTAATGATTATGTTGAGAGTGTGCTTGGGACAAACATAAATCATTATGATACCGATAACGACGGTCTGAATGATGGCACTGAGCTCACTTTTGGAAGTGACCCTACAAAAGAGGATACCGATGGGGATGGACTCTCTGATCTTGAAGAATTCGATTATTACCCGGATGAACCGTTCGTTTATACCTCTGACCCAAGGAATAATGACACAGATGGAGACGGATTGAATGATAAGGATGAAAGGGAATTTAATTCAAATACCCGTGATCCGGATTCGGATGGTGACCTCATGTTCGATGGGACTGAGAAGAAGAAGGGTACAGATCCATGGAACCCGGATTCGGATGGCGACGGTTTGCCGGACGGGTATGAACTTCTATACGAGACTAATGCATCGAACAACGATACCGATAATGATGGTGTGCCTGATGGTAAAGAAGTAGATAACTGGATGGACCCATTGAACAATGATACTGATGGGGATGGGCTGAGCGACTTTGAGGAGCTTGCAAATGGTACAGATCCGAGCAATGGGGATACAAAGGGTAACGGATTGAACGATTCTGAAGATCCATACTCATTTGCACTTCACGTGGATAGGATATGGGTTGCTTATGACCCGGATGATGACACTCAGCAGCTTATTGAAAACCTTGAAAAGTATACCAATGTAACCGTTTTCCAACCAGATGAAATCCAAAACTATTCCAGTAGACCCAATATTCTACTTGTTGGGAGACCTGGACTGGAAAATAATACTGCCGGGAACATAACCTACAGTATCCTGAAAAACAAACCAGCTGTCCTTGCCAGAATGCAGGGCTCAGACTATACCAGGTTCTATGTTGATCACGATATATGGAAATCATCCCAGACCGTTGTCATGCTCTCCCACCCATATCCTTCGGACCATTACAAGGTACTGGATATGTTCAAGACCCTTAATCAGACAATACAATATCCAAATGTCGTCAGTGATTTCAAAGCCGATGCCATTGAAGAGATGGGGTCGTTCATCTGGGTCGAATTGAAAAACCCTGTAAAGCCGTCAATAGAATTGAAACCATACAATGGGACAAATGTCCCGGAGAACTTTACCTATGGATTATCTGCAAATGAAATGGTTGTAAAATATCTGGATATCAATGTCAGTGAAAATGTCCTGAATGAAACTGCCAATAATATCAAACGGGCTCTGATAGTCATTTATTATACTGCTGAGGACCTTGACAGAACAGGTGATGGGGATGCTGACGATCCGGGAGATATAGATGAGAATACAATAGGTTTTAACTGGTTCAATGTGTCTGCCAATAGATGGGAGAAACTAACTACTGACATGGATTGGGTAAATGATGTGGGAATAAATACTACAAATGATGTCATCTACGGCAAGGAATACGAGGGATATGTCTGGGCAAACGTGTCCCATCTCAGCATGTACGGGCTTTCTGGTAATGAAATAACGCAGCCTCTGATCAATCCTACTCCACTGGACGGGCATCGCAGAATCCCGATAATAACGGATGAAGAAACCCAGGATGAGAACATTACAGATGAAGAACTTCAGGCACCCCTCCAAAGCCCGAAAACCACTGCTAAAGAAATTCCTGTGGCAACAGGAACAGGTACTATCCCTGAAAAACAATCATTATGGTTCCATCTGGTGGCATCCACAATGATCTTACTGACGGGGTTGGGAGCTGCATATATATTTAGAAAAAAAATGTGAACATGAGAAAAACTACTCAAAACGGTCTTTCAGGTAGATCTGCGATAACTCTTTTACTAATAATTCTGATCTCTGTTTTTCTGATCTATTCATATTCCCAGGGACAGGTCAGGAACGAACAGGATCTGATATCCAAGACCTCCAATGCTTTAGAAAAAACCAGGTCCTATCGATTTGAGATGTATTCCAATCTTTCAATGATGAATGAGAATTTCCAGATCATAAGGGCAGAAGGTCAGGTTGACGTAGTGGATCATAAAATGTACCAATCGATAATCCTTCAAAACCACTCTATTGAGACAGTGGTCATCAATGACCAGGCATATTACCGTGAAAACAATGGCCTATGGCAGACTGAAAAGCTGGATGGTGCCGAAAAATTCAATGAGATGTTATCTGAACAACACACGATATTAGCCAGTGCTGAAAATGCGACCATGTCCAGAGAAGGGGATGTATGGCGGCTTGAGGTCATTCCAAAACCGGAAAAAGTGCTGGAACAAATGGGATCCATGGGAATCGACACTTCAGGAATTGAGCTGAAAAGCTTTGTTACAAGATACTGGATAGAAGCGGGCACATATCATATAAGTGAGATCGAGAGCGTCACAAACGCTGAAATGAATTTTATGGGACTCAATACACCCATAGAACTGAAGAGCACCATTCTTTTGAGCGATTATAATTATAAAATATCACTGGAAGCACCGGTCACTTTGAATTTATAACATCCCTGCAATGGATCTGGTTGAAGAAGTCGAGACTATTTCTTCCCAAACTCTATCCTGTACCTGTGGCGCTCTTCATACTCCTTTTGCTTGCCCGGGTTCCACTGGTTGACATGCCCGAAATATCCGGTAACTCTTGAGATATGGTCAACCACCTCATCTCCGCATGTCGGGCACCTCTCGTTCATACCCCGGGATGGATGACCGTTCTTGCATACCGAAAAGTCCGGTGAGAAACAGAAGTATGCGAGCTTGGTCTTTGATAAACTCTGCACGAATTCGTTCAATCCCTCCGGGTCCGGGAAACTCTCACCCATCCAGATATGGTTGATGGTACCACCTGTGAAATACGGGTGGAACTCGGCTTCGATATTGATCTTGTCAACAAGTGATATGGTGGAGTTATACGGCACGTGGCTGGAATTGGTATAATACACAGCATCCCCGGAACCCTGCACATGTGCCCGTTCCCTGAACTGCGACCTGTCAAGCATGGCAAGGCGGTGGGCGGCGCTCTCGGCGGGCGTTTGCTCAAGCGTATATTCGATCCTGTCCTCGCTGGAATATTCCCTGGTTCTGGAAAGCATGTGGCGTATGACCTTTAGACCCAGTTCCTGCTGCTGCACCAGGGGCTCACCGGTAAGGTTCAGAAGGCATTCATTAAGACCCACCACTCCAAAGGTAAGGTGGCGCGTAGTGAAGTCGTAGTAGGGCTTACAGTCATCGGTCTTGAGAAGGAGCCATGGCAGTATGTTCCATTCATACAGCGAACGCCTGATGATCTCCTGCCCCTGAAGGAGTGCGTCGCGGGCAATGTCCATCACACTGTCAAGCTCAGTAAAGAAATCATCAACATCCTGTCCCACAAGAGCGACCTTTGGAAGGTTTATGGTTACGATCTTGTTCGAACCTGTCCCCATCCCGCCTGCGGTCCAGACCCCGCCTGCATGCCTGACAAGCATGCGGCAGCACATTGCCTGCACGAAATCCTCCTCAAGGTAATCGGCTGCAAGGTTCAGGAAATACGGAGCGCCCGTGGATGCTGCGGCTTTCATGGTATCCAGCCACAGAGGGTCATTAAAGTCATGTCCCTTTGTTATTGCAGTGGTAACCAGAGGGAACGTAAATGGCATGCCATCGGCATCACCATTTCCTGCCACCTCCATGACCGCGCCATAGATGGACCTTGCCTCATCCTCAAAATCGGCATATGTCTCATCCAGCAGCCTGCCGGCATATACAGCGTGCTCATCTGCCAGCGAAGGCGGGCATCTCATGCGAAGGCCGATGTTTGTAAATGCACTCTGGGCACCGATACGGTTGGACTGGTTCATCTGGAAAACGAACCCCTGTATTATCTGGAGGATCCTTTCGGCATCCACCGTATCATAATGCAGGTGAGGAGCCAGCAGCCAGTTGAACATGTCCACTGCCTGTGCACCCGCAAAGAACTGCTGCGAATGCATCATGAAAGACATGACATGGTACACTGCCGCATCAAAACGTTTTGCTGGCTGGCTCCTGGTATCAGGGAACTTGAGGCCGTCCATCAGGAAGATACGCCCGTCGATCCCATTGCAGTAGGGCTTGAATACACTATGGAGGTCGTGAATGTGTATCCGCCCTTTCAGATGCGCGCCTGCCGTATCAGGGGCATATAATCTCTCAAGTGCATATCGTTTTGTGATCTGGGATGCAAGATGCAGGTCGATAACCGACGGGCTTACACGGGTGTTGGAATTCTCCTTAAGCAGCCAGTTCTTTTCAAGCAGGACGTCGTCTACCAGCTCAATGGGATCAATGAAATCAAGCCTGTCAATATTATGTTTTCCAACCCCCGTTGACATATATAGGAATTTACGGTCAATTATTATATAGTTAATTGCGGTTGCAGGATGAATTGAGTATAACCAAAAAGAAAAACACCCCTCAGAAAAAAACTGAAAATAAACAGTGAACAAAAAAGCAATGATGTATTGTGGAAAGGATTCGATCCACAAAACACCTGATTCCAGTAACTTTATGATCTCATCCAGTCATCCCAGCCAGGCGCACGCTCAGCGAGGATGTTTACGATATCTTCGACCATTTCTGCAGGTATTCCAACAACCATTTCATCGTCCTTGAGCCCTGCATTCTTGGCTGCCCCGTCACAGCCAATAGAGACGTTTATTTCACCTGTGATGTATGGCGAACCTGTTGAATCCGCACATGTTGACTGGATGCCGGCAAAGTTTGCGGTCATCCGCCCGCCGTGCCGGTAAATGTGAGCCTGTGCGATCCGCCTGATCGCAAGGGTATTACCGATGACTATGACCACGTCAGGATCGGTAGGGGTCTTGTCCAGTGGTGCAACGATCGTTGCAACTGTTGAACCGGGTGCCGGTCTTGGCATATTGTCAACAACACGTTTTGCAACTCCCAGTGAGATCTCCTTGTTCAACTTGTCGAAATACAGTGATCCGGTCTTGATATTTTCAGGATAATCTTCCAGACCGATGGCTGCCGCACCGCCTTTGCATGCATGCGTATCTTTAGTTGCAAGGGTCACAACATCTTTGAATCTTGCGTCCTGTAGTGTCTGGCAGTACCTCCTGGCTTCAGTGATCTCCTTTAACCCATCAGGGATATCTTCTTTTCGTTTCAATAGCGATACAGCTACGGGTTTTCCATTAAGGTCCAGCAGCTTAACGAGTTTATCTGACATTTCTGCATAATCCATGGTTATACCTCCGTAAATCTATTAATGTGTATTTCATACATATTAATTATCCGAAGTTGATCGTATCCATCCTTTTAAGTTCCTGTATGGAGCCCCGATCCTGTATCAGTTGATGTATCACTCATTCAATTTAGCAACAGCATCAACAATCTTGTCGAAATTCGTGTGCCATTCCGATTTTCCTTCCACATCAGCAAACACATTCCCACTGTCACCCTTTGCAGCGATATCAGGTTCTATAGGGAGTGTTCCAAGAACAGGGATCCCAAAGTCTGATGCAGCCTTGGAGACGCCACCGCTTCCAAACACGTCTATCTTTTCATTGCAATGGGGGCAGATGATGCCGCTCATATTTTCCACAAGTCCGATAATCGGAATTTTCACGGTGTTCATAAAATTGATGGACTTCCTGACACTTACAAGCGCCACATCCTGTGGGGTGGTTACCACAACCGCACCGTCACAGTCAGGTATCAACTGTGCAATGCTGAGTGGTTCATCTCCTGTGCCCGGTGGCAGGTCGATGATAAGGAAATCCAGTTTTCCCCAGGATACTTGCTCCAGAAACTGCTTGATCGCACCCATCTTTGCAGGTCCACGCCAGATCACAGGGGTGTCCTTGCTTTCCAAAAAGAACCCAATTGACATCACCTTAAGGTTCGAAGACACATCTATAGGGACCAAACCCGATTCGTTAACATCAGGTTTCTCGTCCTCGATACCGAACATCTTGGGGATGGTTGGTCCGTGGATGTCACTGTCGAGCAAACCGACTTTGAATCCCCTCTGGGCAAGTCCGGCTGCGAGGTTGGCTGCAACAGTGCTTTTTCCTACACCCCCTTTGCCGCTCATGATCATAATTTTGTTTTTAACACCCCGTAGATTTGTAACGATCTTTGGTTCTTCGGGTTTTGCATTCAATAAACTTTCTGCACTATGTACTTCGTTTGTCATTCGATATCTCCTTGATGTTTTTACGTTGACTCAATGTAGCCAGGAAATGTATCTTTCCTGCCATCAATGTTTTTGCACTTTTATAGTTTTGGTTTAATGCCCTTACACGAGTGATCTGACCGTGTATTTCTCATATATTTATTAACAATTGCAAAAGTCAGGTCTCCTCTGTGGGATCAACATGACCGTTTCCTTTGATCTCTATTGCCCGTCCGGTTGTCAATGCAAAAGATACCTTTTTTCTTGCACTCTGAAGGTCTTCCCAGAATGACCTTCTTGAAATACCCATCTGAAATGCAGCCTCTTCCTGCTGTAATCCTTCAAGATCTACCAGTCTTAAAGCTTCCAGTTCTTCCATAGCAATTGAAACCACCTCGAGTTCTGACATGGGAATTCCTGTTGGTTTAAAATAGGTTACTAAAGGTGCATATCCAATGCGTCTCGGACATTTTGGTCTTCCCCGGCATTTCATAGTATCAGTAATCCCTCATATGGTAGTAAATATATAAATGTTACCAGTTATATTTATATATTTCCTCTCATATGTGTTTAACTATAGATGTCAGGTTCAAAATAGCTGGCATTCAAGAAGAAAGGAGTTTTAAGATATGAAGATATGTGTAACTGCTACTGCTGGGAGTTTAGATGCCACGGTAGACCCACGTTTTGGAAGAGCTCAGTATTTTGTTATTGTGGATTCTGAGACAATGGAATTCGAAGCATCTGCTAACCCGGCTGCATCAGCATCTGGGGGGGCGGGTATACAGGCAGCACAGTCAATGGTGAACAAAGGAATTGAAGTATTGCTAACTGGCGGCATTGGTCCGAATGCATTCCCAATTCTTTCGGGTGCCGGCATCAAGGTCATAACCGGTGCAAGCGGCACTGTTGCCAGTGCGATCGAACAGTATAAAAGCGGCGCACTGCAGGAAACTGCCGGATCGACAGTACCCGCCCATGCAGGCATGGGAGGAGGAATGGGTGCCGGACGTGGCGGTGGAGGCCAGGGTATGGGTCGCCGCAGACAGTAAAATCAACTGATTATTAAGAGAATCAAAAGGTGATATAATGAAAGTATGCGTTCCCTCAATGGGAGAAGGTGGTCTTACAGACCAGGTTGGCCAGCATTTTGGCAGGGTTCCAACCTACACGATCCTTGACACTGAAACAAAGGAAGTAAGTGTAATTCCAAACACAAGTGAGCATCTGGGGGGCGTTGGGCTTCCACCGGAACTCCTGTCCAAAGCAGGAATAGATGTCATGCTTTGCTCGGGACTCGGGGGCAGGGCTGTGCAGCTCTTTGAAGGCTTTGGTATATCTGTGTTTGTCAATGCACAGGGAACAGTCCAGGATGCAATTTCTGCATGGGAAGCCGGAGAACTGCCGGAAGCAACAATGGCAACCGCGTGTCAGGAACATCAGCATTAAGGCGTGACGGTTAACTAAAAACAAGACAGAATGACTGTACGGGAGAAGTTGCTCTTAGGGGCAGAGGCTTCAAGGAATTCGACCTTTGTACTGGTATTCCTTGCAGTCCTGAAAGGCATCGTTGGGTTTTATTCAGGAAGTGCCGCCCTGATCGCAGATGCAGTCCACACTTCACTGGACATCTTCACATCACTTGCGGTGTGGGTAGGGCTCAAACTCAGCCTTAAACACAGTGGAGAGAAGTTCCCGTACGGCTACTACAAGTCAGAGAACCTTGTTGCACTTTTTGTATCCATATTGATCCTCCTATCCGGAGTACAACTTGTGCGGCAGGCACTGGCAAGCATCAAAAGCCCTGCAGGGGTTGAACTGCAGGGCCTCGCACTTGTCACAGCCATTTTTTCAGTGGTTGCAATATATGCGCTCTCCCGGTACAAAGCAAGGATCGGGAAACAGATCGATTCACAGGCGCTGATCGCAGATGCCATGCATTCATACACTGATGTGTTCAGTTCACTTGTGGTTGTTGTCGCTATTATAGGCTCAATGATGGGCATGCCATGGCTCGATAGCGTAGGTGTGCTGGTCATATCCCTTATGATATTCAGGCTCGGGATCGGGATTGCCAGGGACTCTGCACTAACACTGATGGATGCATGGCTGGATGAGGATTCGGTTACAGGTATCAGGCAGGCTGTGGCAAATATCCAGGGTGTGAACAGTGTTGAGGATATTAAACTTCGAAAATCCGGGCTGGTCGTGTTCGGGGAAATTGAGGTTGAGATCGAGGGAGAAGCTGATCTTAATAGGGTGGAGATACTGTCCGGGGATATAGAAAAGGCAGTGAAGAAAGAAGTTAAGAACCTGGAACATCTGGTCATCAATGCAAAACCCGGAAAAATGGCGGTTGTAACAGTTGCGATTCCGGTCATGAGCCGCGACGGTCTGCATTCTAAACCAACCGGTCATTTTGGCAGGGCACCATACTATATCTTTGTTGAAGTGGAAAATAACATAATAAAAGGATGGGTAATAGAGGAGAACGTTTCTGCTTCCCTGGAAAGAAAAAAGGGTGTGAAAACTGCGGAATTCCTGAAAAACAAGAATACCAATGTTTTGATAGTACGTGATATCGGAGGGGGGCCTTTCCACGTGCTTCGCGACGGTTTTGTGAAGATACTGAAAATGCCGGATGTTGTGGAGGATCTGGAACAGCTTGTATGGGACATTCCAGAGCTGGATGTGATCACATCACCTACAGAGTAAAAATAGAGGTAGATATAAATGAAAATTGCAATCGCAAGCGGTAAAGGTGGAACAGGTAAAACGACGGTGGCTGTCAACCTTGCGCTTTCACTTGAAAACGTCCAGTTGTTCGACTGTGATGTAGAAGAGCCTAACTGCCACCTGTTTCTGGGATTCGATCTCGAAAAGGTGGAAGATGTGAATATCCCGGTACCTCTGGTGGAAAAGGACAAATGCGATTTCTGTGGCAAATGCTCTGAGTTCTGCCAGTATCATGCGATCGCTGTGATCCCAAAAGACGTACTGGTTTTTCCTGCTCTCTGCCATGGATGCGGTGGCTGTACCCTCGTATGCCCACAGGAAGCGATCAGCGAGGAGAACCGAAGCATAGGCATCATCGAGAGAAATAAGGACAAAACCGGAGGTCTGGTATTCTACAGGGGATTATTGAACATCGGAGAACCCATGGCATCCCCGGTGATCCACGCCCTGCAAAAGCATATTGATGAAAATAAGGCCGCAATAATCGATGCACCGCCGGGAACCGCATGCCCTGTGATAGCTTCCATCGGGGATATGGACTACTGCATCCTAGTCACGGAATCCACACCATTCGGTTTCCATGACCTGAAGCTTGCGATCGATGTGGTAAGAATTCTGGGAATACCCTTTGGCGTGATAATCAACCGCTCGGATATCGGGGACGAGAAGGTAGAACAATACTGCCTCGAAGAAGGGATACCTGTCCTGATGAAGATCCAAAATGACAGGAATATCGCAAGGCTGTATTCCGAAGGCATCCCATTCGTCAGCAGGATGCCTGAGTGGAAGGAGAGGTTTGTCCGGATGTTCGAGATAATCAGGTCAGAGATAAACGAAGAGGTGATGAAATGAAACAGCTTACGGTCATAAGCGGAAAAGGCGGTACAGGCAAGACCACCATTACAGCGGCATTTGCCTCGCTCGCTGAAAATGCCGTGATCGCTGACTGTGATGTGGATGCGGCTGACATGCACCTGATCCTGAAGCCCGAGATACTCGAGACCATGGAGTTCACAGGTTTGAAGGTGGCTGAGATCGATGAGTCGCTTTGCATAAAATGTGGCATATGCAGGGATGCCTGCAGGTTCGGTTCCATATCCTGCGAGATCACTATAGACCCATACGGATGCGAGGGTTGCGGGGTCTGCGAATACGTATGTCCCGAAGGAGCCATCCGGATGGTCGAGAGAAAGGCAGGTGAAGCCTATAATTCCACAACCAGATTTGGACCTATGGCGCATGCAAGGCTTGGCATGGGGGAGGAGGCAAGTGGGAAGCTTGTGTCAGTTGTCAGGGAAAATGCCAAAAAGCTTGCAGAAAGATACGGAAAGGACCTGATCATCATTGACGGACCACCGGGTACAGGGTGTTCTGTGATCGCTTCCATTACCGGTGTTGATATGGTCCTTGTGGTTACCGAGCCAAGCTTATCAGGTATCCATGACCTTGAGCGCGTGGTGGATGTAGCGGGTTATTTCAAGATTCCTGCGGCTGTTTGTATCAATAAGTACGATATCAATGAGGAGAACAGCCAGCGCATTGAGAGTTACTGCAGGGATAACGGGATCGAGGTTGTGGGAAAGCTGCCTTATGATGATACTCCGACAAAGGCGATGATTGAAGAGAAGACCGTTATTGAATACTCTGATGGTGAGTTCGCAAGCATGGTGAGGTCCCTCTGGGAAAATGTAAAGGATGGTCTTTTACAACATGCCCAAAAGAGGGACGGGGAGCTGCCAGTGGTGCAAAGGCAATGAAACTGTGAAATTGGTGGTGTGAACGAAATGAAATGTGCGTTATGTGTGGATAAGGACTGCCGCAGTGGCAAGGACTGTACCACAGTTGCATCAGATGTGGAGTATGAAGGGGACGATCTCGAATCCATGAAGGTCTCGGCACAGATCGAATCCAGGTACTATATGAAAAAGACGAGGCTGGAAGAACTTATCCTGTATGCAAAGGGCATGGGGTATGAGAAACTGGGTATTGCTTTCTGCATTGGCATGCAAAAGGAAGCAAAGATCATTCATGAGATACTTTCACGGGACTTTGATGTATCCTCTGTCTGCTGCAAGGTCTGCGGGCTGGGTAAGGACAGCTACGGTCTGGAACAACTGCGAGGAGACGGTTTTGAGGCAACGTGCAACCCGATCGGTCAGGCTCTAACTCTCAATCAGGATAAGACAGACCTGAACATTATACTCGGGTTGTGCATTGGCCATGATATTCTTTTCACCCAGCATTCTGAGGCGCCTGTCACAACTCTGGCTGTTAAGGACAGGGTGCTGGCACACAACCCATTGGGTGCGATATATTCCAATTATTACCTGAAGAACGTATTTGGTATGAAATAACCGTGGTGACCATGAAACTGAGCATTGCATATGATAATGAAGCAAAGGAGGGTTTCATAAGCGGATGGGGCTTCTCCTGTTTCATTGCCACAGGGGATGATAGTATCCTGTTCGATACAGGCTGGGATGGCTGTGTGCTGTTGCAAAACCTGAAAGCGCTTGACATCTCTCCGAAAGATATCGAAAAGGTAGTCATTTCCCATCAGCACTGGGACCACATGGGCGGGCTTACGGTTCTATTGAATGCAAATCCCGATCTGGAGGTTTATGTACCGGCTTCGTACTCAAAACAACTGAAGAATGAAATCGCGGCACGGGCAAAGCTGGTTGAGGTTTCCGGAAAGCAGGAGATATGTCACAATGTTTATACCACAGGAGAACTGGGTAGCGATGTTAAAGAGCAGTCCCTGTTACTGGATTCTTCCGATGGGGTATATATTGTCACAGGATGTGCCCATCCCGGGCTCACGGAGATCATGGGTGTGGCATCACAATTCAAAAAAGTGGCTGGCATAATCGGGGGGCTGCATGGGACCACGGAGTACGACCTGCTGGAAGGTCTTGACCTTATAGCATCTTGCCATTGCACTGTCCATAAAGAAGAGATTCGAAAACGTTTTCCAGATGCTTACATGGCGATCGGGGTGGCTTCGGTCCTGGAATTGTGACCCGATATCAGGGCAAATCTGTTGGTGTTCTGATCAATAAGTGATGTGGTAGTGATGTAGTGCATCACACTTAACACCTGAAGATAATAAATTGATTGCTGTACCTATACATTCTTTACAATTGCATGGCTGTTGAATTGTATTTAGTATACAACACCTGTTCTCATTTTGTAAATTTATAACCCAACAAAGCTAATATATTTATAATTGCATAACTAACATGGTATCATAGCTGGTTGAGGTATAGAATGTTAACAGAAATATTAAGTTATAAGGAAAGTTTTCTAAGTTTATTTTTGAAAATGGTTACTACAATATTTTTTGCCATTGGGACGTATTATTTTTATCAAGCCCGACAGGTATATGGTGGAGAGATACAGAAGATTGCAAATTTGTTGTTTGCTGGAGGAATCGCAGGCTTACTTGCTACAACCTCAATTTTTTTTTGTGACAAAACCTTCTTATTAAAATGGTCTGTAAGTATATTGATTCTGATTTTTGCACTTATCAGCGTATACGTAGCGTTTCTTGTAAGGAATAGGTTGGTTGTGGGTGCCAAAGAACTTGGGATAATTGAGGAAGACTAAATGTCTGCTTTATTTAATTATTCAACAAGCCCACTCAATCTGGGTTTGAAGATAATTACAACAATGCTTTTCTTCTTAGTCACGATTATTTACTATGATGCAAGTGCAAAGTATAGTGGAGAAATTCAAAATTTCATAACCTTTTTATTAGGTTTTGCAGCGTTCATCACCATGGCGACCCTGTTCCGCTGCTTCGGACATGGAGCTTGTTTCGGGTTCGACGAGAATTGTTCACTCAAGTGGTTCATGATTTCATGGTTAATGT
>JAFGQV010000166.1 GCA_016935475.1 Methanosarcinaceae archaeon | reverse complement strand
TAACGCATACCTTAGTAGGATTACCCCAAACGGAAGGGGCAGCACAGGGCAATTTATGATGTAACTTCTTGTCGCAACAGATAAACACAGATGCACGCAGATGGTGGTTATTCACATCAGCGTTTATCTGCGTGCATCTGTGGTTTATAACAATGCAGAGGATATCTACAGAGCCAAAAAATCATCAAGGTCAAAAACAACAAATCCCATTTCCCTTAGCTCATTTTTACCTTCGATCTTCTTTGCAGCAATCCCAAAATATTCCTTCCGAATGTTGTTGTTCCAGTCAACATATGGCGATTTCTCTTTAAGCTCATTAAGAATATTTAAAGAATTATTGAAGGAGAGTGCCTTCCATTTGCATTCTACAAAAAACATCTCCTTTGTAGTTTCATTTAATGCAACAGCATCGATTTCAAGTTCCTTTCTTTTTCCTTTATCTCGATAAAATCCCCACCATTTGCCTGTTTTCGTAGCCTTGAAAGGACACATACTTCTTAGCATCTCAGTTCTTACCAGCTTTTCAAATTTTTTACCCACATAGGCATTGAAGTTTTTATCCAGACAGTTTTTTATGCTTCTGTTATCACCGATCTCTATATCTGATCTGTTAGGTTCGAAAAACAGGGAATAAAAATCAAAGAAATTGTCATCTATCGTGTAAAGGCTTTTTTTACTTTTTGTCTCTGTCACAGGAATATCTTTTTTTACAATACCAAGTCTTATGAGTGCTTTTAGATATCTGTCCATGTCAGATGCTTTGATTCCCGATTTATCTGCTATTTCTGCAACTTTTGTGCTTCCTGACGATATGGCAGATAGAATATTCTTGTAGACATCCGGTTCCCTTAACTCTTCTTTCAAGAGGAATTCGACTTCTTCATAGAGCGTTCCTTTTTTTGACAATATCTGTTCTTCAGCGTTTTCAAGCGCAGATTTTTCGCTGTCAAATTTTTCGAGATAAAACGGAACTCCCCCCAGAATAGAATATATTTTTATGTTTTCTTCGATTGTATTATTAGGGAAGAAACCATTAAAATTATTGAATGTTAAAAAATCAATTTTCATATGTCCCGTTTTTCTGCCGTAAAGAGGGTTTTTGTATCCCAGCAATTCCTCCATCATGCTTATGGAAGAGCCGCAGATTATAAGCATAATGTTTTTGTCCCTCAGGACCTCATCAATGACCTCCTGAAATAACGACGGAATAGCGTCATCTTTTTCGACAAGATATGGGAATTCATCAAAAACAATTACAATTTTTTCTTTTGCTTTTGGTGCTATATAGGAAAATATCTCCCCAAGATTATCCGTGGCAATTTCTGGTTCAGAGAAAAATCGTGCGACCTGCTTTTTGAACTTTGAAACATTTGCGTTTGTTCCAGCCTTGTTGCACAAAAAGTACATGTGAGTCTTATCTTGAACAAAATTCTTTATCAATTCGGTTTTTCCAATCCGCCGTCTGCCGTAAATAACAATGAACTCAAAACTATGTTTGTTATGCCGCTCTTCCAAAAATTCAAGTTCTTCTTTTCGGTTGATAAACAGGAACATAATTCTAATGTTTATGTTCCTAATGTATCTAAATATTTCGTTTTCGACCGGCGATTCACAATAACTCTAAAAGTCACTAATGTTCAAACTCATGGACAACCGCAAATGATTCAACCCATGACGCCGAATATCACAGCATGGGGTATCCAAAGTTCCTGAACAACTACTTTAAGGTAGAAAACTGCGAACTACCTGCACGTTTTAAGATCACGGGGCGTATTCCGGTGGAGTTTGATCCGGATGCGTCCATTGAAGAGCTCTGGGACATACATGACTCTGAGATGGAGACCTGCCGGACCATAATTAATGACGTGTATTCATATGGTTGCTATTCTGGCATGCCCCAAACTGACCTGTCGTTGCTTGACCTTAAGGTTGCGATCGCGGATAAGATGCTTGAGAACTGCAATTTCTGCGAGCGCAGATGCGGGGTTAACCGGAAAGAAGGGATACTTGGATACTGCAGGGTTGGCGAACTATCCAGATATGCCTCGGAAATCATGCACAGGGGAGAAGAGCCTGAACTTGTGCCCTCCCATGCAATATTCCTTGCAGGATGCGTGTTTTCCTGCGTATACTGCCAGAACTGGGACATTTCCACCCATCCGACAAACGGTACTGTGATCGATCCGGGTAACGTTGCCGAGATCATTGACCTGCGGCGCGCGCAGGGTGCGAGTAACGTGAACTTTGTTACGCCAACACCGCATACGCACACAATACTGAAGATCATTAATGAGATATCTGTAAACACGCCGGTGATCTGGAACTCGAATATGTACCATTCCTCTGAGGTGTGGAAACTCCTTGAAGGCGTGGTCGATCTATATCTTGCGGATTTCCGGTACGGCAATGATGGATGCGCAGAGGCGTACTCCAACGTGAAAGACTATCTGCGTGTGGTGCAGAGGAATTTTGAGACCGCTTACCAGCATACAGAGATAATACTTCGCCAGTTAGTTCTGCCAGGACACCTTGAATGCTGCACCCGTCCAATCGTTGAGTGGACTGCGACCCACATCCCAAAGGTAAGGTTCAACCTTATGTTCCAGTACACTCCCCATTACAAAGCCGGGGAATACATGGAGATCAACCGCTATCTGACGCTTAACGAGCGTGAACGTGCGGTTCAGATCGTCAGGGAAGCAGGTCTGGAAGACGTGCTGGTATAATTGAAGGTATTCGATATTCCCGTCATTTTCGCTGTGCAGAATATATTCCCTCAATACGTTCGAGGGTTTCTGCTTCCTCGGGTGACTTGTCATCCCTCACATTAACAAGCCTCGGGAAGCGAAGCGCATAACCTGATTCATAGTTCGGGCTTTTCTGTATCTCCTCAAATGCGATCTCAAAAACCACCTCGGGCTTGAGTTCGATCTCCCTGCCGGATTCGATCACGATCAGGTCGGAGAAAAGCTGTGTAAGTTCTGCAAGTTTCTCATCTGTAATTCCGGTGCCCACATTCCCGATGGGCAGGAACCGTCCGGTATCGGGTTCATAACATGCAAGTTTATATGAGCCGATAAAGTTCGTACGCCTTCCCTGTCCCCATTCACCACCGATCACAACAAGGTCAAGGGTTTCCATGATCGGTTTTTTCTTAAGCCAGTTCTTTCCGCGTTTACCCGGTGAGTATGGGGAATTCGGGTTCTTGATCATGATACCCTCATGACCGGCTTTCAAAGCTTCATCATACATCCTGTTCACAGCTTTAACGTCACCTGTCAACAGTTGTTCATCCACCTTAATGGACCCCGTGTTTTCAACACATCCTGTAAGTGCTGCCCTGCGCTCCGTAAGCGGCAGGTCTATCATGGTCTCGCCGTTTAAGTACATTATATCAAAAAGGTTCAGTGTAAGCGGTATCTCACGTGCGGTAACTTCAACATCGTACTTTCGCCTGAAACGTTTCAATATCTCCTGGAAAGCACGCGGTTTGCCATTTTCGTCAATTGCCACAGCCTCACCGTCAAGGATCGCAGACCCGGCTTTGACATGTTCCCTGACCGCAGCCTCAATGTCAGGAAGCGAATTCGTAACATTTTCAAGTTTCCTTGAGAAGATGGTGACGCTGTCGCCGTCCTTGTGTATCTGGACGCGGGCACCGTCGAACTTCCACTCGATGGCGGCAGTTTCCATTTCATGGACCACGGTTTCAATGTTTGGCGTAATCTGTGCAAGCATCATTTTTATAGGGCGGTTAAGTTCCAGTGAAAGTCCTGTTACTTCAGTGGCGCCACCACGTTTTGCAGCCACCGCAACAGCCCCCAGGTCGTTCGTCAGCATGAACCCCCGTTCAACATCTGCTACAGGCACATCAAATGCCTTTGCTATGGAATCCCTTACGATACCTTCACCCACTCCGATCCGCAGTTCCTCGATGGCAAGGCGTGCAAGATATCTCGCCACCTCCGGGGATGAAGAATTTAACATATACTGGAGATTTTTAATTTTCGCATTCTGGGACCCCTTTCCGGTAGCCTTTGCAATTTTTTTGAAACGCTCAAAGACATCAAGTATCAAAAGTTGCTGCGGCTCTTCTAAAAAAGATGAAAAGGTAGCCTGGTTTTTCGATCTTTTGGACAGGGCCAGAGCGGCAGTTTTGCCGATATCCCCGGTTTCGCGCACAAGGTTTTCAATATCTTTTACCGATAAGCCGGATGCTTTCGAAAGTGCAGTGTACAGCAGGCTCGTACCGATGCCAAGTTCTTCGTCACTCCAGGACGGAAAAACCTCCCCCATTATGAAATAGGTAACCACAGGAAGTTCATCGCAGCTAACCTTCCGAAGAAGCTCAGCAACCTGACCGGTCATTTCAAGTGAACCGGGTGTCTGCTCGATCATCCTGCACGCATCAGTAAAATCTTTAAAACTTGTCATGTTTCACCCAGATTGTTGTAAGGGTTAAAATGAAGAGTATAGCGAGTAAAGCACTATTTCTTGTAAATGGATATGATATCACTTAAGATCGCACTTGCGGTTTCGATGGAACCTGCGCCTCTCCCCGTTATCGTCACTGTCCCTGCAAGGTCTGTTTGCACGGACGCGACATTCAGGGTACCACCCACTGCCAGTGGATGACCGTTGGGGACCAGTTTTGGTGCAACGCGGATCAGGTCTTTTTTCACTTCACCTATCAGCTTGATCACATAGCCACTGTCCTCTGCCAGTATGAGCGATTCAGGGGTGATCTTTGTTATACCTGTCACGTCCACGTCCTTATAGGTAGCATCCATTCCGAATATTGCGTTTGCAAGGATCACCAGTTTGCAGGCCGCATCAATTCCCTCAACATCATAGGTGGGGTCGGTTTCCGCAAAACCCAGTTCCTGTGCTTCGGCAAGCATCTGCTCATAGGATGCACGCTCCTCCATCATTCGTGTCAGGATGTAGTTGCATGTGCCGTTCAATATCCCTTCGACACTGATGATTTTGTTGCCTGCCAGAACATCTGTTATCAGGTTGATGATGGGCATTGCGCCGCCAACAGTTGCTTCGAATCTAAAAGTTGAACCGGCACTTCTGGCAGCCTTTGCCAGATCCCTGTATTTCATTGCAAGCGGCCCTTTATTGGATGTTACCACATCCCTGCCATGTTCAAAGGCAGCAAGCATATTCTCAAGTCCTACGCCACCGGTTTCAATGTTCGTAGGCGTAGTCTCGATGACCACATCATGGTCTATGGTCCTGATAACTTCTAAACCTGTAATATTCTCCAGCCCGACCCTGCCATCTGTACGCTTTCGTGAAAGGGCTGCTGAAAGGTCAACACCTTCCGTATCGATCTCGGCTCCTTGTGAATCCACGATTGCGATGACCTTCAGGTCAATGCCAATATCTTTGAGATAATCGGCTTTTTGCAGCAATACTTTTGCCACACCCTGCCCGACAGCCCCAAATCCAATAATAGACGCACGTATTGTTTTCATTGCATCACATACCACTTATGTTAGTTCAGTCTCTATTGGCTCTATGATAAGCAGGTCTTTTTCCGCAGCCACGCTTTTCAGCAGTGAAATTGCATCCTTAAGTTCTTTTTTACCCACAGCATCGATCTTCAGGTATGCTGAGGATGGGTTCTCTATACGAGGCATCGAAAGTGACAGGTCCACAACCTCCGCGTATCCGGTCCTATCAATTCTATCAATCGTATCCTGAATATCGGTGTGCACAATATGACCTATAAGAATAACTGCAATGTGTTCAAGAAATCGTTCTTCTCCGACCCTTGCAACTTCCACACCGCTTTCCTCAAGCCGTGATATTACTGCGTCAAGATTTTCCTGTTTTATATCAAATACGACCTGTACCGGGATCAGGCCACGTGGAGTATGGTTTTCATGATGGTGCACCACAGAGATCAGATTACCTTTAAGCTCCGAGATGGGGTTCAATGCTAAAAGTAACTGCCCGGGAACGTCTTTTAACTCAATATCCATTGAAACTCGCATATATACCCTCGTTTGTTCTTAATTTCCAGTCACAAATGTATCCATTCATTAATACTTTTATCGCTACTGTCTGATAGGAATTATACGTTTTGGTAATACTTCCCGCCAGCACTATCATTTATCGATAAGCCGAATGACATTGCCTCTTCCTTTTTTGAACTTCTCGACGAGACCGCGATCTTGAAGATCAGACACCATAAGACTCACCTTTGCCTCTGAATATTTCATCTTACTGCGAAGTTCCTTCTGGGTGATCCGACCACCATTTGTTTCTATTATGTCCAGAACTTCCTGCAGGTCAGGTGGCAGTGAAGACATTTCTTCAGGTGTTCCGGTTTCAACAATTTCTTCAATTTCGAGTGTTGGGGTTGCGGTTTCTCCTGGCAGTTCTTTTTCTTCACCGGACTTACTTCTGGCTACATATGCAGCAAACCCCGCAATCACTAATACGAAAAATCCAGCAATTATGTAGGGCATTCGGGAAGCGTTTTCTTCTTTTTCTTCTTCAATGATCCCTGTCTCCTCGTCCAGTGCTTCAGGGATGTCGCTGGATTCGGTTTCATTCAGTAATTGCTCATCGTATGCAGGTAAAAGCAAGAGGTCCATTACATAGTCACCGTCGTTTGTAATGGATATCGTTTCTTCCACGTAACTGGTGACCGTGTTGTTCTGGAAGTAACTGGCTGTGATGAGGTAATCACCGGGCACCAGATTCAATGAATATATCCCATATCTTGCCACCACGGACTGGGGGGGCGTGGAATTTACCTCGATTATGGCGTTCTCCAGTGGTTCAAAGGTATACCATTCATATACAGCACCATGGATGGTGGCTGCGCAGCTTGCAGGGGCTATGCTGATCATTATAAGTGCTGCTGCAGCAAGAAATATGTAAAATATATTTTTCAGGATCACAGTAATATGTTAAATCTGTATTTGCATATATCTTTTACTTATCTATTTGATTTTAGAGGATGGATAAAGTTTCGTAAAGCAAAAAACAACCTGATAATGCTTAAAAACACTTTACTTAAATAGTTTTGATATCTAAAGGAAAAGCATGCTTATATTCAAATCTGCCAATTGCCTGATTGTAGATCAAAACGGAGGCATTGAATCATGAAAACAAATGGAATAAAACTATTCGCGTGCCTTGGGATCATATTGATGTTATTCAGTATTATTCCTGCAGGAGCAGTTGCTGCTGTTGAAGATGACAGTAATGCAGAAGATGCGAAAGCATCGATGAGAAACAGGGTCGAAACCCAGGACCAGGTAAGATTAAACGCTACAGAAAGCGCTACAGAAAACGCTCCAAGGGTGCAGGCCGCTATCCAGACTCGTGTTGAGATGGTTCAAAAAGTAAAAGTGGCCAGGGAAAATTTGCAAAATTCAAGAAGTGAATATGTAACTGCAAAAGAAGATCTTCAGAAGGCAAAGGCTGGCAATGCTGGTGATCCGGAAGAGTTGTTTGGATCAACCCGCGCCTATATGATCCAGACGATCGATTACATGATCTCACATCTCGAAAATGTAAAGGAAAACGTTGAAAGTTCAGATGGTGAACTTGCAGAAGAGACGTCGGGATTAATTGATGGGTACGTAGAACAGCTTGAGCAGGAAAGGGCAAACGTAGAGGCTGCCGAGACAAGGAAAGAACTTTCGGATGCAGCAAAGTCAATCCGTGAAATATGGAATGATGCGAACAAGGACGCAAGCTTTAGTGCAGGTAAAGCTGCCAATAACAAGATCTATACGTTCCTTGCAAAATCAGAGGCTCTGTCGCTTCGTCTCCAGAACGAGATACAGCGCTTAAAAGATGAAGGAAAAGACGCAGACGAACTGGAAGAGATGCTTGGAGAATACAACGACCTGCTCAAACAGGCAAAACAAAATCAGGAGCGTACAAGGGCGACATTCCAGAACAGGAATGCAGGCGAGAATTCAATAAAAGAAGCCAATGAGTACCTCCGGGAAGCTGGCACGGACATAAAAGAAGCAAACAGCATCTTAAATAATATCGTTAAGGAACTTAAGACATACAGGCGTGGTGTTGTAACTCTTGACGGTACAGGCATACTAACCGCAGAAGGTAATGGAACGGCAGTTCTTTCAGGCGATTTGATACTTAACATAAGTGCAACAAATGCAAAACTTGTTATCAAAGACCTTGCAGGTGACGCTGAGGTTGTGTTTGGCACCGATGCTGAATATAAAAAGGTGGATAGCGAGGCAGATGACAACAGTGCAATGGTATACCATGAGTTTAACGGCACAGTGGACATTTCCGGTTCACGTTTGACGGTCATGATCCGCGGTGAAGATGTGACCTTCACGGCAGAAGGTACGGGTAATGCTGTTCTTTCGGGAATAGGTATGTACCGTGTGGAAAAGGATGGTGTCTCACATGCAAGCGCCCAGTGGGCAGTTGTTATTACTGAACCCACCGAAGAACCCACTGAGGAACCAACTGAAACAGAAGACGGTACGCAGGAGTAGAGTACGATGGTAAGCTTCAAACATCTTGCAATACTGGCAGTAATTCTGGTAGGACTAACGGTTTCGGGTTGCGTCAGTGAAAAGTTCAATGAAGAACCGACAGAACCTGCTCAGGAAGAACTAACGCAGGAGGAGGAAACGCCTGTAGTGGTTGATGTCTTAGGTGACGAGGATGTCGGTCTCACTGATACCGAAATAACGGATATTGAAGATGAGATCGCTGAACTCGAAGCCATGCTGGAAGACCTGGACATGGATGAAGACTTTTCACTTGAGGAGATATAGGCGTCATTTGCCTTTTCCCCTTCTTTTTTGTTGTAGCTAAATTATGGACTGTACTTTGTTTAACCTGCAAAATAAGCATTCACTCCTCACCCGGGAAGTGATGTTTGAATTGTCTGCTTTTTGAAAATCTTGCGGTATTATATACCACACAAACATTATATATGGATAAACTGAATAGAGCTAAATCAAATGTAAACTTCATCTTATGGGGTAAATCATGAAAAATATGTTTAAGACTACAATGTTATTGGCAACTCTTACTGGATTGTTGATCATTGTTGGACGCCTCATTGGAGGCACTGGTGGAATGATGATTGCATTCTTATTTGCAATTATCATTAACTTTGGTAGCTACTGGTACAGTGATAAGATCGTCCTGAAAATGTACCATGCCCGGGAAGTGAGCGAGGCGGAGCATCCGCAGCTATACGGGATTGTCCGGAGCCTTGCCATGCGTGCAGATCTTCCCATGCCAAAAGTATATATCGTGGATACTTCTATGCCAAATGCTTTTGCAACGGGACGCGACCCTAAACACGCGGCTGTTGCAGCTACCACCGGAATACTCAGCCTGCTGAGCCCTGAAGAGATCGAAGGTGTGCTTGCACACGAACTGGCACACGTCAAGAACCGCGACACCCTGATCAGTGCAATCGCTGCAACCATCGCAGGTGTTATCACAATGCTTGCAACATGGGCACGCTGGGCTGCAATATTCGGAGGTTTCGGGGGACGGGACAACGACAGCGGTAATAATATCATTGGATTCCTTGTGCTTGCAGTTCTTGCACCAATTGCGGCTGTCATTATCCAGCTTGCTATCTCAAGGTCACGGGAATTCGCTGCTGATGCAGAGGGTGCGCAGATATCCCAGAAACCATGGGCACTTGCAAATGCGCTTGCCAAATTGGAATCCGGTGCTGAGAACTATCGACCTCGTGTGAATGATGTGCAGGCATCAGAAACGACGGCTCACATGTTTATTGTGAACCCGCTTCGGCATAGTTCAATGGCAAGTCTCTTCAGGACGCATCCGCTGACCGAGGAGAGAATACGCCGCCTTAATGCAATGTAGGTATTTTATTTATTCATACATACCCAGGCTCATCTGGCCGCTTTCGGTCAGATGAATGACCTTAACCCCTTCTTTTTCCAGATGCAATGATAGATGGTACCGATGGCAGTTTTTTGGATTCTTCTCGGCACACATGAGAACGATCCCTCCTCCGGTTTGATTCACCCAGGTGATCTTCTCCATCAATTTTGAAAAACTATCCTTAAATTCGGTGGTATTCATGTACTCAATATAGGTGGATTCCCGAAGTCCTCCAACACCCGGGCAGTGGAAATATGCAATCCCGTAACCCGGAAGTGATTCCTCCAGTTTCTCCTTACTAAACTCCTCGACCCAGGATTGAGGGAACCTGCGGACATCCACAAGATGCGATATCCTGTTGTCATGCAGCATTCCCACAAACTCATCCGAAGTCCTGTTACCGTATCCTATCGTATAGCAGCGAATCTCCTGTCCCATCATTAAAGTTAAAAGGCATTGTGGTGTATTATCTTTTCGATAGTACATTTCGTTAGAAATGTGTGGTAACATATTTCACTAGAAATGTGTGGTGGCAGATTTAATTAGAAATCTGTGGTACCATATTTATTGATATGAATATGCAATGGGATATTTCTACATGGTTGAAAAGAAAGGTTCTGGATTTTTGTATAAATAAAGAGGATTTGTCATGACGCAGGTTGAGGCGATTGGAAGGATCATAAAAGCCCATACAATAAGTGATGCATGGTACAGGGGGCTTAATGTCATCTGGAATCACGGACATGTAATAACCGATGAGAGGGGAAGCCAGATTCAGGAATTCCTGAATCTGATGATCGTGATAGAGGACCCTTACACCGACAGGATACCGAAAGACATCTCATGGAACGAAGAGCGTCTTGAGGAATATGCCAAGCAGTTGATAACCGGCGAAAATGCACAGGACTTCGAGTACACCTATGGTCAGCGTCTCAGGAACTGGAATGGCGAGGTTGACCAGATAGCGTACGTCATCGAGAAATTAAAGAACAACAAAACCAGCCGCCGGGCAACAGCAGTAACATGGATCCCGGATATCGACACTGTAGTGGATGAGGTTCCATGCATGATCATCGATGACTTTAAGGTCCGGGGTGGTAAGGTACATTTAACTACGGTCTTCAGGAGCCACGATTTTGCAGGTGCGTATCCTGCAAACCTGTACGGTCTTTCAAAATTGCTGGAATACGTGGCAGAGAAAGTGGGAGTTTTACCCGGAAAGATCACTACCGTCAGTATTTCGGCACATGTATACGATCATGACTGGGACAAGATAGAGGATATTGTAAAAGGGGTACAGTAAAACATGAAGGTCTCGGTCGGTGTCTCGGCAATACATGGTGAGGTGCAGGCTCCACCCTCGAAGAGCTATACACACAGGGCAATAACAATGGCTGCCCTGTCACGGGAATCAATTATCCACAGACCTCTTATGTCTGATGACACGCTTGCCACGCTCAAAGCATGCGAGATGTTTGGAGCAAACATCCGGAAAAAGGATGGTGATCTGGTCATACGTGGCGTGGATGGTGTGCCCCGTGTACCGGAAAATGTCATAGATGTTGCAAATTCAGGCACAACCCTTCGGTTCATGACGGCAGTTGCTGCACTGACAGACGGCGTTACGGTCCTGACCGGTGATAGTTCTATCAGGGCAAGACCAAACGGACCGCTGCTTAATGTGCTGAATTGTCTTGGTGTGGAAGCATACTCAACGCGGAACAATGACTGTGCGCCTCTCGTTATAAGAGGAGGTCTTAAAGGTGCTATTACCCAGATCGACGGTTCGATCAGTTCCCAGTTCATCTCTGCGTTGTTAATAGCATGTCCGCTTACGAAGAACAGCACCACTCTCTCCATAAAAGGAGAACTGAAATCAAAACC
>JAFGQV010000165.1 GCA_016935475.1 Methanosarcinaceae archaeon | reverse complement strand
TAACGCATACCTTAGTAGGATTACCCCAAACGGAAGGGGCAGCACAGGGCAATTTATGATGTAACTTCTTGTCGCAACAGATAAACATAGATAAACACAGATGGCGTTTATTCACATCAGAGTTTATCGGCGTGCATCTATGGTTTATAATAATGTAGAGGATTTCTACAGGGCCAAAAATTAACTGAAGACCACCTTGAACACCCTGTCGTTCTTCCTGACCTTTCCGTCCACAGCAAGCCCAACTTCCTGTCCTTTTTCAGCTTTTAAAATGGATCCGCCTTCTCTCATTAACGAACCCACATCCTGTTCAATATACGTACTATTGCCTTCGATAATGATCCTGTCCCCGACCGCAAGTTCCTGTTCCAGAACCCTCACATCCGCAGCATCCTGTTTCTGGAAATATTTGAGGACCACACCAACTGCCTCCCTCTGCACGGGCGATGCGTTCATATCGGATTCATAACCCAATCCTTCAGGACCGGGTACCCCGAAATAGAACCCTGTGGAAAATCCGCGGTTAAATTCCAGTTCCATTCGTTCTTTCCATTCCAGTGCCCTTTCAGGTGTGTATGACCCCTCACGGCAGGCATCCAGAGCTTTGCGGTAGCACCGGGACACTGCCGCCGTATAACCTGGATTACGCAGTCTTCCTTCCACTTTAAAGGCATCAACACCGGCTTCGAGCAGTTCCGGGATATGTTCGATCATGCACAGGTCCTTAGCACTGAGCAGGTATTTTCCTCCCAGTTCCACCTGCTCCCCATTTTCTCCGTGGAGGGTCCACTGCCATCGGCATGGTTGTGTACAGTCCCCGCAGTTGCCGGACCTTCCCCGCAGGTAGGCTGAAAGGTAACATCGACCCGATATTGACTGGCACATGGCACCGTGCACGAACACCTCAAGTTCCATATGGGTATTCTCCCTGATGTTCCTGATCTGAGACAAGCTCAGTTCCCTTGACAGCACCACCCGGCTGGCACCCAGTGAACCATAGAAATCGGCAGACTCAGGGTTGGAAACATTCGCCTGTGTGGATATGTGTACTCTAAGACCGGCATCTACAGTCCTTGTGATCACAGCAGGGTCCCATGCAATGACAGCGTCCACACCTGCACCGGAGGCAGCCTCAATAACATTCCCCACATCCGGCAGGTCGTCAGGGTAGATCACTGTATTAACAGCCATATAGGACTTCAGTCCGCAATCTCTGACATGTCTCACGAAAGCGCCAAGGTTCGTTAGGGTGATATCCTGTGCCCTTGCCCTGAGGCTGAATCGATCAAGTGAAAAATATACTGCATCTGCATGATCCCTGCATACGGAAAGTGCAGCAAGGTTCCGAACTCCCACCACCAGTTCAGGTATCTTATCATATGTTTGCGTTTTTTCCATAAGGTAGCATTTGAATGATCGTTTAAATCAGTTATTGGTAAATTACGTGCACGGTGATTACACAAACAATATATGATTTTGACCACATAATCTCATCGGCAATTATCAGATTTGATATTATGTAAAACAGTAAGGGATATGAAACAATGAGAATATTGGCAATTTCTGACGCTCATGGGGACTGTTCCTGTATAGCTCCCATCCTGAAGGAGGCAGGGGACATTGACCTGGTATTGATCGCAGGGGATCTCACGGACTTCGGTCCGGATGAAAAAGCAGAAGAACTGATCAACATGTTTGACAGACCGGTCATAGCAGTTCCCGGTAACTGCGATATGAGGACCATTCTTGGGACACTGGACAGTTCAAAAGCCATCAATCTTCACAACTCGTCAAAAAGTATCGGTGACATCACGTTCATCGGTCTTGGAGGCTCAAATCCGACCCCGTTCAATACGGAATTTGAACTTGAGGAAGATGAGATCGAAAGTAATCTGGAGCGTCTGGTCAAAGAGGCCGAAGGTTCCGGTAACACCATCGTACTGCTTACCCATGCACCACCCTTTGGAACAGTGGACGAAATCCCGATCGGGCATGTTGGAAGCAAAGCTATTGAAAAGTTCCTTGGCAGGGTGGACCTGATCGTCTGCGGGCATATCCATGAGGCAAGAGGCGTTATGAAATGCGGCAGGACCGTTGTTGTGAACACCGGTATGGCATGCGAGGCTCATGGTGCATTGATCACCATCGATAAGAACGGTGATGCTTCCAGGATAGATGTCGAACTTATAGGAGCCTGAGACAGTCATTGCCTGATCAGGTGGGGGACAAACACCACGAACGGACTATACGAATTTATGCCGGACCAGATATTATCCGGATTCCTTCAGAAATTAGCCCTATCCCTGATGATCGGGATACTGGTGGGCATTGAGCGCGAGCATCGAAGGAAAGTAGAGGAAATATTTGCGGGTGTCAGGACATTTGCCCTGGCATGCATCACTGGCATGTTCGCAGCGTATATCGCGGGATTGCTGGGGTCAGGTATCCTTCTGATAACGATGTTCTTTTTTGCACTTCTATGTGTCATTCTTACATATGTGAAAAACATCGTTTACAGGCAACCCGGACTGACGAGCCCCATCGCTCTTTTTTGTACATTTCTTCTGGGGGTACTGGTTGCCGAGGATTACTATCTTTTCGCGATCATGGGTGCTGTTGTCCTGACATTTCTGCTGATCGAAGAAAAACCACTTCATACTTTTGCTGAACACCTCTCAGACGAAGAAATACTGAATTCAGTACAGTTTTTGATAGTAGTGTTCATATTATACCCGATCGTACCGGATGAACCGGTTTTTGGCGTGATGAACCTGAAATCTGCAATTCTGATCGTGGTGATTGTAGCTTTCATTAGTTTCGTAAGTTATTCATTATTACGAAAATTCGGGACCAGAAGCGGGATCTCCTATTCAGGCTTGCTTGGAGGCTTTGTGAACAGTGAGGCAACAACATCTGCACTTTCTTCAATATCAAAAAAAAGACCTGTATTGGTCAACGCTGCCTACATCGGAATATTATTGTCCAATACCTCCATGCTTATCAGGAACCTGATAATAGCAATGGTCGTGGACCCCAGCGGCAGGATCGCATTATTGATGTTGCCTCCGCAGCTTATTATCATAATTGCTTCCTCGTTGATCGTAGTGACCAGAGGGAAAGCATTTGGTGCAATGAACGAAACCCTTGAGATCAAATCCCCTTTTGCACTGGGCCCGGCATTTAAATTTGGTGCAGGTTTTACGGTGTTGCTGGTCATAGCAAAAACAGCAAACGATATTCTAGGTTCGACTGCTGTATATGCAACGGCACTTGGAGGAATAGTCAGCAGTGCAGCCGTTACAGTGTCAATGGCGGCACTTGCAGTCGATGGCAGCGTATCCTTTACAACAGCAGCAGAAACCGCGGTGATCGCAAGTATCATAAGTACACTGAACAAGGTGGTCCTGATAAAGATCTCAGGGTCTAAAGAACTCTTTAAACTTTCAAGGAATACATTTGCGCTGCTTGCCCTTATCGGGGCTATTGCAATCGCAGGGTGGGGTTATTATCTTCATCCAGGTTTATTTTGATATATCTTGTGATCATGTTTGATATGGTAGTTCTGGGGTGTCATCCAGTAGTGAATTCAACAACGAACGATAACGTTATTAATTAATAAAGACATTTGTGGATATGGTGGAAATATGAGGATGAAGATCATTATTCTATTTTTAATACTGGCATCAATTTTGTTTGCGGGATGTGTAGGAGACGAAGAACCGGTTGTTCCGGAAGCTACACCTGCAGGGACAGCCACTGAGGAAGCAACCGAAATGCCCACGGAAGTGGAAACTCCTACTGAAATGGCAACAGAAACTGAAGAAGCAACTCCAGCACCTGAGCCAAAGACACGGACCATTCGCCTTGAGTATTTTCTGTCAACTCCCTCAGAGTTAACGATTAATAAAGGCGATACTGTTCAATGGATGAATTTCCAGACTAATCCGACAAGGCTGTTTACACTTGTCAGCAAAGATGGATTATGGGAAAACAAAAACATTGGCTACAGGCTGTATTTTTTGTACACTTTCAATGAGACGGGTACATACAATTATACGGTTCTTGGTTTTGATCCGAGAATGAGCGGGTCCGTTATCGTAAAATAAAATCAGATCGATTGGATAATAAATGAATACCAGAACCATAACAGAAGGCACTACATTGGTTATGGTTCCGGTTCCACCAGAGGGTGTTTCATTTCCACCCTCTTGTGCACCTGTTTTTTACAACCCTGAAATGGAACTTAACCGCGACATCAATGTTGCGGCAACATCTGCTTTTGTGGATCGGCTTATCAGCCAGCACAGTATCATACCATCGGATGTGACCTATGTGGATGTGCTGTCTGCCTCAGGGATCCGGGGGCTTCGGATCGCAAATGAGGTTGGTGTCAGTGCAGTGCTCAATGATTGGAGCAGGGAAGCATACGAACTGATCGTGCAGAACATAGAAATGAACAACCTTTCAGAAACCGCAACTGCGTCCTGCAAGGATGGGAATGTTCTGCTCCATGGGAAAAGGTTCCATATCGTTGACCTGGACCCCTTTGGGTCTCCGGCACCGTTTTTGGATGCTGCAGCACGCTCGAGCATTCACCTTCTTGAAATTACGGCAACGGACACGGCGCCTCTTTGCGGTGCACACCTGAATTCTGGCATCAGGAAATATGCTGCTGTGCCATTGAACAATGAATATCACAGTGAGATGGGAGTGCGTGTACTTCTTGGAAAGGCTGCACGTGATCTTGCAAAACACGACAAGTCCATGATCCCGCTTCTGTCCCATGCAACACGCCACTACGTCCGCGTGTACCTGCACATCGGACATGGTGCAAAACTGGCTGATAAGACCCTCAGGAACATGGGATTTATTTCCCATTGCCCTGTCTGCGGGTTCAGGAAACCGGTCTATGGACTGGCTGTACACATCGATAAGGAATGCCCGGTCTGCGGCAGTACAACTAAGATCGCAGGACCGCTCTGGCTGGGACGGTTGCATGAGGTTGAATTCTGCGATGAGGTCCTGCTCGAACTGGAGAAACGCCCTCTGAACACAAAAGAAAAGGCAAAAAAAATAGTTACCCTTTGCAAAGAGGAACTCGACATACCGACATTCTATGACCAGCACGTTATCTGCAGGAGCCTGGGAATCTCGGCATCTACAATGGACCAATTCATAGATGCACTTAAAGAGGCAGGTTTCAGGGCGTCACGCACGCATTTTAGCGGAACGTCCTTTAAAACCGATGCAGAGGTTACTGAGATAAAAGAAGTAATGAGATCGATGTTGTGAACCTGTTTTGGAGACGGTCCTTTAACTTATTATTAACCTGCCTTTTCTATCCGGGTGTTACTTTTCAGGTATCTTTTGTTCTCGTAAAGGTATCGTTTAAAGACCCATTGGAGAAATTTATTTTCATCTTCTTTTCTCTGGGACTTTTCCAATGCGTTGTAGTATCCTGTTCTTTTCTCATAGGGAATATTCAGCATTGGAAAATCATGTCTGTGTAAAACAAAGTTCATCATTAACCTGCCGATCCTTCCGTTCCCGTCGGCAAATGGATGGATGGTTACAAGTTTGAGATGAACCAGTGCTGCGAGTTGTACAGAGTGCATTTTATCTTTATTTCTGTCGTACCAGCTAAAGAATTCCATGAGCAAGGGGTATACTTCTGCCGGAAATGGGGGCATGAAACTGCTTCCTGATATTGCAACCTGGTGCGACCTGATAATTCCCGCGATGTCGCCTTTTGTATGCTCAAATAACTTTTTGTGGAAATACAATATGGTATTCAAGGACAGGTCCTTGTTATAATCCAGCATTTCGTAAAATACATTTTTGTGTGCTTCGGCTTCCTTTACATCACTGAGAGATCGTGAATTTGGTGTTATACCATTTTCGAGGAGGTCCGCTGTATCTCTTAATGTCAGTGTCGAGCCTTCGATCCGGTTGGTGTCGTAAGTATATTTAATGGCAAAGATATTGGTTTCTTTATCCCTTGCAGATTTTGGAATTGTTTTTTCCTGCTTCAAAAATTCTGACTTTATTTTGTCCAACTTATCGAACCATCTCTCCTGATAGACCCCGATCATGAACTCCTGCTTCAAATCCTCGATATTTTTCGGCAGACTTTTACCAAGATATTTTTCCTTCTTGTGTACTTTACCTGCTTCGCGGAAGCTGTGCTCAAGATAATAATATGTATGCTTTCCCTGAACTTTTTTTCTAATTACAGTCATAGTTATTGTTACCCCTACTTAGTTGTTAAAGTTTGCGTTTCAATTCAAATGTAGGGGTAGAAATACGACATTTCATGATAAGGGGCTTGTTTGTATTATTTCGTGTGTACAGTTCCCCACGACCTGTTCTTTAGATAGCAGGCATGCAGTCATTGTGAAAAAAGTATGGTATGAAAGTGTCATAGAGCGAAAACTTTATTTTTATCATATGCTCTTTTTATTCGGGGACAGTGTCAAAGGTTTTGGAGTTGAACAAAACTCTAAAGATCGTGAAATGCCAGGTCAAATTCATGGACAAGTAAAGTAGATTGTCCAAAGTTTGAGAACATTGACAAGACCGATCATTTTGACCGCGCTCTTTGGGAGGCGAAAGTATGAGTCATTATACAGGCGATAAACAGACCGGTGACAAATTAAAAAGTATAGAAGAAGGAGTACGCTATCTTTCAGATCTGAATTTGATTGATGTGTTCTATGATAAGATCTGGATAGAAGACACAATTGAGTTGTTGGATACCTATTTGAACGATAAGACATATCACGACCTCGCCTTAGAGGAAACCGATAAGGCAAAACAGCAGGTCATTGAATGGTTCGGGGACGATTATGGGTTAGCCTCAATAAAAGGGGAATTCTGGATGGTTTCGGTTGGCGCGATCGAAGAAGGCGGTAATCAGTGGTGGTATAAGATCAAGATCAATACGGATGACCCGGAAACTGCTCGAAAGGTAATCCAGTTCTATAAACTTCTAAAAGAAAAATAAAATAGTAATATAACTCATGTCTTTGTCCCTTCAACATTGTTTCTGCCAGTTTATCCGTTTGGTTTAGATCCGGTGCTGAAGGATGGTAGTTCGATTTTTCGCTCTGTTAGTACAGAGCCTTATTTAAGCCAGATGCATCCTCAATCCATTCGTATAGAAAGTAATATATAATAAAGTGTCTAATTTTCTATTAATATTAAATCATCATCAATATATTTACAAAAGGAGTTCCGAATGGCTGAAGAATATCCAGAACAGTTATTTTTAC
>JAFGQV010000164.1 GCA_016935475.1 Methanosarcinaceae archaeon | reverse complement strand
GTTCAATCAATATCCCCTCTGGTCTTGCCATAAAATAAAATTGTTATCAATTAGTAATAAAACTTTCGTTCATAACTATAATCATCTGGACTTCACAAGGAATTGTCGATTTCCACATGCTGTTCTTTTTGCATTAGTTGATATTAATTACAATGGATGAAAGTAAATGAGTGAAAGAGATTTTCAAAGAAGAGGCGGTTTTGGACCGAGAGAGATGCACAAAGCAAAATGTGCTGATTGCGGCCAGGAAACCGAAGTTCCTTTTGTACCCGACCCTGACAGACCGGTGTACTGTAGAGAATGCTACGCGAAACATAGACCAAAAAGATACTGATTCTTACGGTTTATAGCCATATGCCCTGCATTTGAGCAGAGTGTAAAAGGTAGTTAAAAAAGTCTGAAAATGTGCAGTTAAGTTAGGGTTAATAAATTTAATTGCGCACATTACTTTTTATATAACAGGTTGAATTTGGCTTGATAGTACCTGGGCACTTCTATAGCTTTTTAGTATTCTGTTTTTGTTCCCGTCCCTGAGTTCGTTCAGGATTATTTTATTAAAAATTGTAAAAACCAGGCAATTTATAGTTTTCAGGCTATTGCCTTAACATTGCGGTCTAAAATCCTAAATATACCTGAACAGATCATCGCGTTTTGCATCATGCAAACGTTTTCTGATAAGCTCTTTAACTGATGTGGTGTCGTTTTTCTTAACGCTTATTGGCGCAATTGTTTGCGGCCATTGTTGCCATGGTGGGATCAGACCAATGCGCTGGGCAATACAATTCAACGTCACATTGAGGTCTTCGCTCTTTATTTTATCAATCTTGTTCACAGCAATGATCGTATCAATATCCAGTTCATTCAAAAAATGGAACAGCTCGACATCGATGGGTATCTCGCCTCTTGCATCCCAGCGGTCAGCCACATCCATAAAAACACTACCATCAATGACCAGTACCGCAACGTTGATCCTATCGGTATTGTCCTCTATATAACGAACGATCTTGTCCTTTACGATATCCTGCTTTCGTTCCTTTATCCCGCTCATGAAACCAAAGCCCGGGAGATCGGTTATTAGCATGTCTGAAAAACGTAAGTGTGAAGGCTTGAGAGTAACACCCGGGCGTTTACCGACCCTTACCTTTTTGCCAGTTAGTTCCCGGATAAGTGAAGATTTCCCCACATTGGACCTTCCCACAAAAAGTATCTCAAATTTAGAACCCTCTGCAGGGTCCTGTTTCTTATTCATCCCCAATATCCTCGACCCCAGCCCTGCCAATCGCCTTATCAAATTCATGTAGAAACTCATCAAAAGAATCTTCAGGTACCCGTGCTCCCGCAGCAACCGGATGTCCACCGCCAGTACCCCCTAGCCTTTTAGTGACCGACCGAACTATCCGGTTAACATCAACAAAACCTTTTGAACGAATGCTAATATCATACGCATGTTTCCTCCGCCTGTATTCCGCCGATATGCCAACTTCCTTTCCACCATACGATGAAGCATATATCGCTGATTTAGACATATAGCCATTGGCATTCACAATATATGCAATGTTGTTCAGCTTCTTCACATGAGCCTTGACATATATCCTCAGTTTTTCTTCCAGTTCGGATGCGTCCCTGGCAAAGTTGAGGAGATCAGGGATCATTGAAGGGATCGTATCATGGGAAAGAGGTTCAATCAAATTCCTTTTAAAATCATAGTTCCTGCCACCATAGAATATTGACTGGATAAGCGTACCTGCCTGGAAGTAGAGAGTTCTTTTGTCCCAGTCCCGGGTCCAGTCCATAATTAAAGATGTGTCATCGCAAAAATCCCCGATTGCGCCATATATTGCAACCCTCCGCATATCCCGGCTCAGTCGGTCTTCAAGCACCCTGTAGGTAAGTTCCGAGGCACATGGACTAAGGTCATGGTAAAACCAGTCTGCATCCCAGCGTACATGTGGCAGAGGGTGGTGGTCGATATACACAAGGTTACAATCCGTTGCAAGTTCATCAAGCCGTCTATACAATTGCTTATGGGTGCGCTCATCAACCGCAATGTCACATATTATAATATTCTTGAACTTTTTGACAAAATCCAGTTTCTTGAGGAGATTTACCGGACTCGTAAAATACACGTGAGCTTCGGGATATGCACTCTTTGCAATAGCACCTGAGCAGATACCGTCCGAATCCCCATGGGTCAATATTAGTGAGTCTGTTCTTATTTCGTTTTCAATATATTTCATGGCTTCTGTCCTTCTCCGGGATCGTATCAACAGCAGACCAAAACGGCAGTTGCGGTTTGCAGGTATGGATTTATTTTTACCAGCTAATAGCACTTTCGATAAACGTGATCACACGATCCACAAATACCGGTACTGTCCTGACCTTGCCGAATATGGACCTTTTTCCCTCTTCTGGCGTAGATTGGACGATTGTAGTTTCATCTGTTGGTACAACTTCCGCCTCTGTGACGGTTGTTGTGAGATCATCGGTTTCCACTGCGTCAGCCAGCCCTGCAACTGCCGGAACCACAATTCTTGTAGATCTAATAGTGTCACTATATCCTTTTGCATCCACAAAAGTAACCGTTGCTGCAGGCAGGATAATATCGTTCGTTCTGTCCACCTGAATAGAGTAGTTTATGGTATAGTTGGTAGATGGTTGTAATACCAGTTCATTGGTGATCCTACCACTGAGCAGGGTCGCACCTGCGGGAAGTTCATCAGAGATCCTGACATGTGCTGCCCGATCCCCTTCATTATTAACATTCACCTTAATAGCCACGTTATCATCTAAACTCGCATTAGATGACATTGTTGTCTTTGTTACATTTATAAATGGACCATGTACGGTCAGCTGTGATGTATTAGTGTACTTGTAGTAAGTGATCCCAAGATGGGTAAGTGCCAATTCAGTGGCTGGGATGGTATAGTTTCCGGGCTTCAGTGACTTTAAAGAATAACTGTGTAGCTTTTTGCTGTTGTTTTTAAGGTCGAACGTCCAGTCAATGTCCATATCCGGGTCAAGCACGAAATTCTCAGGAATGGTCTCATTGACCATCACATTTTCAAAATAAAGGTTCTTCAGGTTCTCGATCTCGATCGTTACATACGCACGCTCATCGACGTATATTTCTTCACTTGCTGACTTTTCCATGGAAACCGTGACATTGATCCATGTTATTAATGGATAGGTGTCAGTTGTTTCCTCTGCAAGGTATACTTCAATGGTAGTATAAGGTGTTGCGATATTATTCCCGGTCACTACTTCAGTTGCATTGATACGTAGCCTGCTGTCAAATATATTACTATCCTCTATATTGCTATTATTTACAGAAAGCATGGAAGTCCAGGACTCCCCATTACCAGTAATTATTGAGATTATTACGTAATCACTGGTTGTGTCTGAGGGTCCGGGAGTCGAAAATTCAAGTGCTTTTATCAGATATTCACTTACATTGACCTCATCACCCCAGTAGAGTGTATGCTCCTCGCCCTCAAGCCACACGATATCGTCTTCATCGGTTTGTGCACTTACAGTAGTAACTAAGACAGTAAATAGTGCAAAAAGCGCGACTAAAGAGATCACTTGTTTGGGTTTCATTGCTGGATTGTTAGTTTTTCCGGATGAATATGAGATAAACAACTGCAAAAGCAGCAACTGCCATTAACACTCCAAAACCGGGTTCTGTATTATTATCTGCCCCTGATGTAGCATCATTCCCGTCATCCCCCTGCCCGGATGCTCCATTTTCTGTTGATGCAGCGGATTCTCCGGATGCTGCTGCACCTTCAGTAGGTGGTACTGTTACAGAGATCACGGGCATATTGGATATCTTTTCACCCTTGTACTCTTCCATATCCACAAAACTTGCTGTAGCTGCCGGCAATTTCACATCACCTGCTGCATCCATCCGGATGACATAGCTGAAACTAGTGGAACTTTCTTTCTTCACTACATTCTTAAAACCCGTTTCACCGCTGATAAAGGAAATATTTTCGGGTAACATATCCGAAGGATCCGAAACTGTGACACTTGCATCTCTGTTACCTGTATTCTGTACGTTCACCGTTACCGTCACTTCTTCGCCTGGCGCAACATTCGATGAACTCACCGTCTTGGTAAGGGCAATATAGGGACCATTTATCTCGATCTCGGATGTATCGGATGTTTCAGTATACTCCTTTCCATTGGGCGCTGTGAATTTTACAGTTGCAGACGGTGCAGTGTAAGTACCCGGTGTCACAGGTTTCAGGGTATAGCTGATCAACTCTTTAGTACATTCTCCGGGTTTTAGTGAAATTGTTTTTTCTAAGGTGACACTGTCTTTTAGTTCAAGTCCTTCAACCATAGTATCTGTCACTGTAATTGAATTCAGGTCACATATCCCACCATTTCTTATGTTCACGAGCACGTGAGCAGTTTCACTCATGTATACCTCCTCAGTGATCGATTTGGAAATATATAATCCCCATTTTGGTTCAATTGTCACAGATTCCGTATCGTTGTTAACGTGTTCTATCCCCTTGATATCATCGCCTTTTGATTCGGCCGTGATGGCATAACTGGTTTCGTCCCACAAAAGGGGCACTTTCAACCTGATGGTGACAGGGTCTGTTACTTCATCTTTGTCTAAAGATGTGAAATAATGTTTGAGTTTACCTTCTACAAGTTCCAGACCACCAGTGTCGATGGTCATGACCACATTTTTAGCCTCTGCGTCACCAATGTTCTCGACGGTTATCGTTGCAGTGATGGTGGATGGTGAAGATATTGATTTTGGATCATACGAGTCATCATCATCCCCATCGGTTTCGATCGTCATCTCAAATTCCGGCAAACCTCGCCTGAATATCTCTACCTCTGCCGTGGGATCATCCATATTCCCTGTCCATGCGTCGATGTTTGTTTCTACTTTTTTTACATAGACCTGTATCTCATCCTCCGCAGACACCGAATTTCCAACATGCAGAGGTGCAGATTTCAATATCTGGCTATCCCTGGAGATTGTGACATAAACATAGCCGTCCTCGTTGAAATCTTCAGCCTTGATCACATAATCGTCGTTTGTCTCTGAATCACCCCAGTGAAGAGTGAAAGATTCATCTGATACCCACTCAATGTCATCTGAATCGTATGCGGAGGAGAGTGTGCAGAATCCAAAAACAATGATTAGTAGCAATAGGATAGATTTCCTGATCATGTCGAAGCCTCTTTTTTCATGGTAATTAATTGTGATTGATGAATGTCCCAAACCGAAGTATGGTATATCGATAATATTAGTTAATATATTGTAGTTATTATATTTAAGAAATATGTAATTTAAAACATGCTTTTCATGTTAAGCTATTTGCGATAGTAAAATATATAATTTTAGGTATTTAAGCAAATCAATACAAATCTAAAGTATACCTGTTTTCCGATAAGTTGATATCGACCTAAAAAGATGGGTATGTCATGAACCTTTCAACCATTGTACCGTTACTCGAAAAAATTGCGCCTCCTGAGCTGGCTGAAGAGTTCGACATCGGCAGGATTGGAACAATCCTCGATCTTGATAACGATATTCAAAGGATCGCAGTTGCCCTGGATCCTACCGATCACGTCCTGAAACGTGCATCGGACATGGGTGCAGATCTACTGATAACGCATCATACTCTCATCTTTAACCCCCTGACATCAGTCCCAAGATCACTTGCATCTTCACTTAAAATTGCCCTTGACAGTGATATCTCACTTTATACCATGCATACGAACTATGACCGTGCAACGGGTGGTGTGAACGATGTGCTTGCAAGCCGCCTTGGACTTGTTAATATTACCAACCTTGAAACTGGCAGGATCGGGGAGATTCTCCCATGTTCCACCGACCTGTTCGCAAAACACGTTTCAAAATGTCTGGATACCCATGTGCAGTATGTCGGGGACAACGGATCGATCACACGTGTAATGGTGGTCGGGGGAAGCGGGTTTAAGAGCGAATACCTGGACATTGCATGTGAGAACGATGTGGATGCATTCGTATCCGGAGAACTCAGGCATGATGCGATCCGTGCACGCGGTAATATCTCGCTCATTGATGCAACACATTACGCAACCGAGAATCCTGCCATGGAGAACCTCAGCAGGCGCCTTTCAGAGATGCTGGACATCGATGTAGACTTTATCGACCACGATCCACTTATTAAGGTCATATAAGGAGTCGGGATGACAGAATGCGAAAATGAAGCCGGGGAATTGACGGAAGAAGAGGAAGAAGAACTGGATGACCTGATGGAAAAACAGTTAAAAGAGCAGAAGCGTCCGGACCACCGGCGTGGTGATGGTTATGAACGCAGGCGGATATATCGGGGTGTCGTTACAAAAAAGCAGTGAAGTGCCTGTGCAATTTATCAATCCTTGTTTTCGATTACGATTTTTCCATGATCGCAAGGCAGGATCTTTAGTTCCGCACCTTCAAATTCCCTCTTAAGGACATCATTTTCTGCGATCCTGTCAAGTGTTATTGCAAGTGCTGCAACCTCGGAGTGCGGCTGGTTCCCGACTGCCACGTTCCAGTCTGCCAGCCCGTATATATCCGGCGGCACTTTCTCGGCACCAACAACGATCATGAGCTTATCACATTGTTGTATCTCAGTCAATGCATCAGGCAGGTTTATGCCGTACATGGACAGGTGACATATTTTGCCGCCCCCGTCTTTCCATTTTTTGATCTCATGCTTCCAGTTGACATCGTTCCTGACATAGAAGTTCCCGCCCCATCGTTCTGCCACATCTTCTATTGAGGTTACGATGCCGGTGTCATTGGAAGCAAGCAGCATGCCCTCGGCACCAAGGGCACGTGCTGTGAGCCCAACATGGGTTGTGAT
>JAFGQV010000163.1 GCA_016935475.1 Methanosarcinaceae archaeon | reverse complement strand
GTGCTCTTGCAGGCATACAGGCAGAATTCGGAGAGTTCGCGTTTCTCCTCGGGGAAGGGTGTCTGTGTGACACAATCCCATTTTTCGTAGATGCCAATGTTACGTGACTGTTTGAGCAGCCCTCCGACCACGTACTTGTAGGTGTGGTCAACGGCGAAGGGATCATTGAAGTTTGGAAGTTCAAGAAGCCGCAGGGTTTCGCTCTTCTTCTTGAGGTAGTCAAGTGCATCGCTTTCGAATTCCGGCGCCAGTATGATCTCAACGAACTTGCCTTTCAGGAACTCGGCAGACGCAAGGTCAAATACCGTGTTTGTGCAGATGATGCTCCCGAATGCTGATACGGGGTCACCGTCCCATGCTGCCTGAAGAGCTTCAAGAAGCGTGTTCCCGGTTGCCATGCCGCAGGGATTGTTATGTTTTACAATCACTGCTGCGGGTTTTTCATGACCGAGTTCCTTGACGGTCTGAAGTGCATTGTCTGAATCAATGTAATTGTTATAGGAAAGTTCCTTGCCATGTAACTGTTTTACGTTTGCAAGGGATGGACCGGATACTCCTGCCTCCTTGTAGAATTTGGCGCTCTGGTGCCAGTTCTCACCGTAGCGGAGTGTTACGCCGTCTGTGAATTTGAGCCGCATGACGTCCTCGCCTAGCAATGTCCTGCTGAGATAGGTGTCAATTGCGGAGTCGTAGTCTGCTGTGTGCCTGAATGCCTTGACTGCAAGTTGTTCCCGGGTGCTGTCCGAGACTATCCCGCTTGAGCGCAGTTCCTTGAGAACGTGCCCGTAATCGTCGGGATCGCAGACAACCACCACCGAGCGGTAGTTCTTGGCAGCCGAGCGAAGCATGCTGGGTCCACCAATGTCGATGTTCTCAATGGCTTCATCGAGAAGGACACCCTCTTTTGAGACCGTGATCTCAAAGGGATACAGGTTCACGACAACCATGTCGATGAGTTCGATATCTTCGCGTTCCGCTTCTTCAATATGGACATTGTTGTCGCGAAGGCACAACAGTCCGCCGTGTATCTTCGGGTGTAGGGTCTTTACCCTGCCTCCCATCATCTCAGGAAATCCGGTTACTTCTGAAATGTCAATGACCTCAATACCGGCATCGCGCAGAATCCTTGCCGTGCCTCCGGTTGAGATTATCTCTGTCCCAAGTTTTTCAAGTCCACGAGCCAAATCTACGATTCCGTCCTTATTCGAGACGCTGAGCAATGCCCTTTTTACCAATAAATCACCGCAACAGGTTTGTTTGTATCAGGTATAAATGTTCTGGTTTGGGAGGAAGTTCCGGAGGGTTTAAGAGTATGGGGTTTTGGAGGGGGATAGTGAGGTTTGTGTGGAAAAAAATAGAGGATTGTCAAAAAGTTTGGTTTTGATGATGTTTTGAAATTTTGGGTGGAATCGCAAAGATTATAAAAGGTTGAAGTGATGTAATAATATTGAAATAACTCCCACAGTTAACTGGTTGGGATGGGGTTCAATCGAATCGCAGTTGCTACCATACAAATTGCGCTGCATTGTTGAGTGATATATTTCAACTATAATTGAGTAAATAGGAAGAATATGAAATTCAAGAACTCTAAACAGCGAGCAGTTGTTAACGATTGGAGGGTTCTGATTTGGCAAGAAAGAAAGGTGGTCCGTTCAAATCTAAAAAACAGCAAGCTGCTGTTATGATTAACATAAACAAGCAGATGGGAAGCAAGTTAAATTCCGGCAGGACTCCACAGACCCTTAACCGTGACCTCTCCGTGAGGGCTGCAAATACTCTCACGAATACGAATGATAACGTGAAGAAATGGCGGGATAACCAGCGAAGGATGGATACCGAGGGTATTGATGCACCGATGGTTGTTAAAAGTGCATCTACTCATGAAAAAGAATATGAAAAAACTGAAAATGCACCAAAAAAACGTGAATCAAGTTCAGAAAATGCTTCGTCAAAAACACCGAATAATCGAAAAATTACTGAGAATGCTATAAGAAAATTTGTCCCTTTTCTATTAACATCATTTGTTGGTGTTCCAATCTCACCATCTATCGTAGATGCCACATTTCATTCTATTAACGACTTTTGTGACGCATATAAGGATACAGAAAAAATTGACGATGCGCTTTATGAAGGTATGAAATCATTTGCAAGTAATTATGCTAAAAATTATTTAATTGATGATTTGCAAAAAAATGTACAAAAAACAGATGACACTGTTTTTAATGAAATACTAAACGGAACAATTTTAGTAACTACATTAAGCTTATCGATATTAGAATCTCCTTAATAATGATTAGTAATTCAAACCATTTAATGAAAATCAAAACAAGAAGATAAGCCGTTTTACAAATAATTTTAAAACCTCATGTCCTGAAAATATCTTCCTAATTTCAATTACGAATTCCTCAACCAAATCAATAACATCCATAGCTAACACCAATCCCACCTATCCTCATCCAAACATCGACAGTTATATCTGTAAGAAATCCACAAATGTGAGCAAACAGCTAACGGTTTATATAGTAAGATCATCTGAAATAAAAATGCAATTTTTCATGTGATATTTGGTGGGTGCTAATAAAATATGGCGGAAGATGTCGAATCAAAAGTAAAGGTTGCTAAAAAGGCGGCTATCGGGCTTGCAAGCGTTTCCACGGATGTCAAGGACATGGCGCTTGAGAACATGGCGCTGGCACTGGACAGGCAGCGCAAAGTGATAATCGAGGCAAACGCAGCAGACCTTTTGGATGCGCAGGAACTGTGCGAGAAGGGAGAACTATCCCGGGCGCTGGTGGACCGGCTGAAAGTGGATGATAACAAGATCAAGGGCATGATCGCCAGCATAATAGATGTCATAAATCTGGACGACCCGGTGGGCAGGACGCTACAGGCACTTGAACTGGACCACGGGCTCAACCTGTATCAGGTAAGCTGGCCCATTGGTCTTATCGGGGCGATCTTCGAATCACGCCCGGATGTGGTCCAGCAGATCATGTCCCTGTGCCTCAAAAGCGGCAATGCCACCATCTTCAAAGGCGGAAGCGAAGCCATGCGGTCGAACCGGGCGATCTTCGACGTGCTTGTAGAAGCCATCGAAGAGACAGAAGGGATCCCTCATGGGGCGTTCCAGCTCATGGAAACCAGGGAAGAGGTTATGGACATCCTGAAAATGGACAGCTACATCGACCTTCTCATACCAAGGGGGTCCAACGCCTTCGTGAAATTCATACAGGACAACACACGCATCCCGGTACTCGGACACGCAGACGGGATATGCCACGTATATGTGGACAACAGGGCAGACCTCACCAAAGCCTATGACGTGTGTTTTGATTCAAAGGTGCAGTACCCTGCCGTCTGCAATGCAGTGGAGACACTGCTGGTGCATAAGGACATTGCAGGGGCCTTCCTGCCGGAAATGGCAAAGAGGTATCTTGATGCAGGCGTGGAACTGCGCTGCGATGAAGCCTCATACGACATCGTAAAAGGGATCAAGGCGCTAAAAGCGGTATTCAGGGCTACCGATGAGGACTGGAACACTGAATACAATGACCTCATCCTTTCGGTAAAGGTGGTTGATTCCATTGATGAAGCAATCGACCATATCAACAGTTATGGTTCACATCACACTGATGCCATCGTCACCGGGGACACAGCGAGCCGCAAACTTTTTGTCAACCTTGTGGACTCTTCCAGTGTCATGGTCAATGCTTCCACCCGGTTCGCCGATGGGTTCAGGTACGGCAAGGGAGCCGAGGTCGGCATCAGCACCAACAAGATACATGCACGGGGTCCGGTAGGTCTTGAGGGACTCGTGATCTACAAATACGTCCTCATGGGTAACGGTGATGTGGTTGCGGATTATGCAGGTCCCGATGCAAAGGAGTTCACGCATAAAGAACTGAACATGAAATATACGGATTTGATTGGCTGATCTGCACATCTAAAAAAAGGAAGAGGCAAAGGTTTTGATCGACAGGGAACAACTTTTAGCGGACATCAATAAGGTCGTCATAAAGATCGGGACATCCTCCATAACACGGGATGATTGCAGTCTGAACGGTACGTTCATGGACCGAATCGCCTCTCATGTTCTCGAACTGCATAAACAGGGCAAGCAGGTCATTATTGTGAGTTCGGGAGCCATAGGGGTAGGACTGGACCTACTTAACCTCAACTGCAGGCCAAGGGAAATCCCCCTTCGCCAGGCTGCAGCAGCAGTGGGACAGAGTGTCCTTATGCAGGAATGGAGAAACGCATTCGCTAAATACGGTCTCAATGTTGCGCAGATACTTCTCACATACCAGTCCTTCTCGAACAGGCTGACATACCTGAACCTGCGTAACAGCATTTCAACACTTCTTGATTATGGTGTTATACCCATCATCAATGAGAACGACTCTACCTGCGTAAACGAGATAGAGGCAACCTTCGGGGACAATGATAAACTTTCAGCCATGGT
>JAFGQV010000162.1 GCA_016935475.1 Methanosarcinaceae archaeon | reverse complement strand
GGTAAAAAAGAAATTCTGGTGCCAATGGTTGGGACCTCCATCAGTGAAGTTCTCATGATACTGGGAGTTGCCTCTGCCATCAACTGGCAGCTTGACCTGCCGAGCATTGCAGGGATCATAGCAGCCATTGGAACCGGTATCGACCATCTTGTGATCATCACGGACGAGGTGCTGTACGAAGGTAAATTACCACCAACGAAAGTATACCTCGCAAGGATCGGAAAGGCATTTGCTATCATCTTTGCTGCTGCCACAACCACTATAATCGCAATGTCACCCCTGATCTTGATGGGATTCGGGGCACTTAAGGGCTTTGCGATAACCACCATCATTGGTGTGCTGCTGGGTATCCTGATCGCAAGACCTGTTTATGGTAAAGTAATAAAAGAAGTGCTTGACGAATCAGAATGATCTGACAATGCCGTAAAAATTAAGTGGAGAATACACATAATTTAAAACAGGTGCGTTTGATGAAGGATATCTGGACTGTAAAATACAGGCCAAAGACACTTGACAATGTGATCGGGAACGAGCAATCGGTTATGACCATACGCCGCCTTGTCCAGTCTAACAATCTTCCGCACCTAGTTTTACATGGTCCGGTGAATTCGGGAAAGTCCTCTACTGCCTTTGCGCTGGCCTATGAGCTTTATGCTGAAGGGTACGAGCGCAATTTTACATATTTCAATGCATCTGATTTTTTTGATCAGGGTAAACGTTATCTTGTTCGGGATAAACGGTTTGTCCGTATCATCGGCACAGATGATCCAAAAAAGATTCGTTCAAGTGTTATTTCCATTTTTAAGGAGATAATAAATGAATATGCGAGTATGGGTCCGCTTGATTCCGATTACAAGATCATTTTCATTGACAATTCCGAAAGCCTGGATTCCAGTGCCCAGCATGCACTGAGGCGTATCATGGAGAAGTATACTACCACCTGCAGGTTTATCCTATCCACCACCCAGCCTTCAAAATTGATACCAGCCCTGCGTTCCAGAGGTCTGCAATTGTTTTTCACATATGTATCTGATTCCAAACTCCTTGAATACGTCAGGTCAATAGCAGAAGCTGAAGGATTGTCTATTTCCGATGATGGGGTCGATGCTCTTGCCTATTATTCCCGGGGTAATGTGGCTAAAGCGCTTCTGACAATGCAGCTTGCATCACTTGAGGCAGAAGGCGCTGAGATTCTGCAGCAGGATATCTATGAGGCAATGCTAAGCGAAACACCGGAAGATATAACCCACCTTTTCGAAGCGGCACTTGCAGGTGATATCATGGCAGCCAGAAAAGTCATTGACAAGCTGCTCATAGAAAATGGCCTATCGGGTTCCGAGATACTGGACCAGCTATATGACGTTGTGGTTGCATCCAATGAACCAGAGGCGGATATTGCAAGAATTGTCAAACAAATTGCAGATGCCGACCTTCGTCTGATAGATGCCGCAAACGACAGGATACAACTGGAGACTCTGGTCGCTAACTTCCGTTAGGGAATTTGCTACATTCCGCATTATTTTCGTGTTTTTTTGTCAAGAATTATTTAATGGGTTTTCGGCTCCACTCTTATCAAGCCAGAAAGTCATTATGGATTCCAATAACCCGAAATAAGAGAAATGTTCCTGCCGTCAGCAGTCAAAATATGCTTTTTTGAAAAGGAACAGTATCAGGGAATCAAGGTTTTCCCCCAGAGCCACTTTCCTAAATCGTATGAGCATGATGAGCATAATCATTATAATTTTCTAAGAGATATAAAAGCATAAAGTTATATAGTAACTTTATTAAAGTATCACTCTACCTGAGGTCTGATTAGGATCATAGGTTCGAAATAGGTGGTACAAAATGAAAAACTTAAAAATTATAACTAGGTTATCTCTTAGCTTCTTATTGCTTACGCTATTGTCTTTGCCAGCAATGGCATATACTATTGATGGAGATTTATCTGACTGGGGTGTGAACCTTCGGTCTGGCTTGGATGAAACCGACATTAATGCATGGCAACCAACAAAAAACACAGTTGACTGGATAATTGAGGACAACATAGATCCTGCTTACACATCAGATTTAGCATATCCGGACTGGACCGGATACTCTGATACCGGCACTCACATCAAAAAAGATGGAGACTTGTATACTACTTATTACGAGCCAACCCTTGCCTATGACGACTGGTGGTCACGAGTTCGCGACTACCACTACCTGCAACCCGCAGGTGGAGAATACTATGATATCGAAGCACTGTACTTTGATGATGATGCCCAATATGCATACATCGCCATCGTAACCTCTATGCCACCAGATGGCCACATAGACGGATACGGCAGATTCGTTGCTGCAGGAGATATCGCCATAGACCTTGACGCAAACGTGAACACTGGTGAATATGGATACGAATATGGTATCAAGACCCATGGCAGCGACAAGGGCATGATACGATACAACCCGGACTGGTCACTACCACAAGCAACTGATGGTTTCATCGTTAATGCACCCTCTGAATTTAATACAAATAGTGGTACACTGAATGGTACGGCCGAACTTGTATACGTCAACGCAAATGCTGACGAAACAGTGAACTACGGTTCAGATTCATACCTACCAAATGGCATAATCAGTGTGCCCAACTACATTATCGAAGCAAAAATACCAAAAAGTGCAATTGGAAACCCAACAGTCGGACAGACCAGTAACATCCATGTAAGCATAGGCTGCGGAAACGATGTCATCGAACTCACACCCGTAACCTTTGAAACAGAAATCCCTGAATTCCCGACCGTCGCATTACCAGTATGTGCAATTCTGGGACTATTCTATGTCTTCGGTAGTAGACGCCGGGACTAAGAATAATAAAAGTCATTTGCCACCTAATTAATTCAGAAGCATCCTGAGCGATGCTTCTGGATTTAATGCATCGAATAAAACGTTGAAATTATCCATTTATACTCTTTTTTCTTCATTTCAAGCCAGGCATCATAGATTTCTTTCTTGCTCCCATCCCTGTTCTTTAATGATATGGCACTGGTTTCCGGTTCTGTGACCGAAGCTATGACTCCTGTGAACTCAGGTTCGTGCAGGAACAACCAGTTGACCATTTCAATATCCATACCTTCCGTTAATGTTAAAAACCTGTTCAAAAAATCGGCTTGCTCCTTTTCTGAACTTCCATGCGATGCAGATGAGATCCAGCCTATTTCCGTAAATGCGATTGGTTTGTCAGTATATTCTTCTAATCCGGTGTAATAATCATCCGGGATATCCGATGGATCATCGAACTGTTTCCAGGGATAGGTCGTTATTCCGACCAGATCCACCCTGCTGTTAAATATGTCAAATAAATACCACTGGTTGTTATCGATCAGATGGTCGTATGAGAAAACAACAAAAACCCTGGTATTCGGGGATGCCTTCTTTATTTCTGCATATGCTTCATCATACAGGGATAGGTAATCATCGAGCTGTTCCGGATAAAGATAGAAATAATCGTTGATCTCATTACCAAGTGAGAGATACTCCGGTTTGAATTCTTCAGCCAGGTTCTTTGCTTCTTCGATCCACAGCTTTTTGAATTCCGGATCGGATAGGTCAGTATTTACATTTTCTGGCGCATCTATCACATATTTCAGTCCGGAACCGGGAACTTCCCTGATCGTTGCGACGTTCAACGTCAGGACGGGCTTTAGACCATAAACACCAAGACCCGTGATCAATTTGTTCTGTTTTAGTTTTTCGGTCTGGCCTATGTTGGTGCCGGTCCAGACCATGGTAACTTCAGCCAGTTCACCAGTTTCCTCGTAAGCAGCAATTGTCTCGTCCCATGTAGTTTCAGGAATGTTTTTCGGAGTCGGGACTAAACCCAGATAAAAATTCCTTGTCTCTTTTGCAGATTTTTCTTCAACCCGGGGAACATTGCCCCCAGAATCACTAACACATCCACTGCTCAGAATAAGAGATGCAATTAGAAAATTAATTAATATTATTACTGTTTTATATTTCATAAGTATAATGTCAGTAAGACTGTATTTAAGTACATCGAAACGAAAAGTATCCCTTAAGATCATTTGATCCAATATCAATTGCAATCGCATCATTTGGTGAATCCACGGCATACATAAGATTGATTTACATGTAAACTATAAGATGCACAGAAAAATGACAGCACATACCACGGATGATTTTAAGTCTGCGTGCAGGGAACTTCTTGATATGGTACTTGACGGCACGATCACAGATGACCTGCAATTAAATAAGGAAAAAAAGACCATCAGTGGACGCTATCATCTTTCCGTACTCCCGAAGAACGCCGATATTATCATGTCTGGAAACGACAGCGAACAGAAGAAAGTAAGAGAGATGCTCCGCCGTAAACCTGTGCGTACCATTTCAGGAGTTGCAGTGATCGCTGCAATGACATCCCCGGCACCCTGTCCGCATGGCGTGTGTGTGCCGTGTCCGGGGGGACCTGATTCCGTTTTTGCGTCACCACAGAGTTATATGGGTCGCGAGCCTGCGACCATGCGCGCCATCCAGAACAACTATGACCCATACCTTCAGGTGACCTCGCGCCTCTCGCAGTTAAAGCAGATCGGGCACGAAATAGAGAAAGCTGAACTCATCGTGATGGGTGGGACTTTTTCTGCGCGATCTATCGATTACCAGGAATGGTTCACAAAACGATGCCTGGAAGCAATGAACGATTTCTACGACAAGGACTGGCGAAATAACGTCCAGAAAATCGGTGCCGATAATCCATATTTCACATTAGGGGACGTCCAGAAAACCAATGAGACCGCTGCTGTTCGGAACACGGGAATTACCTTTGAAACTAGACCGGATTGGGCAAAGGTCGAGCATGTTGACAGGATGCTGGCACTTGGTGCAACAAAAGTAGAGATCGGTGTGCAGAGTGTCTATGACTTTGTGCTGTCCCGTATCAACCGGGGGCATACCGTAAAGGATACGGTCGATGCGAACCGCATACTCAGGGACAGTGCCCTGAAAGTGGGGTTCCATATGATGCCACACCTGCCGGGAATG
>JAFGQV010000161.1 GCA_016935475.1 Methanosarcinaceae archaeon | reverse complement strand
TCCATGGGGCAATTTTATCTTGGGTAAGTCATCATAAGTTTTGTATATCTTCATTAAATTCCTCCTTTGCTTGTCAATCCATCAACCCTTGCATCCAAAGAGCAAGTTCAGTTTCTATTTCGCAAAAATCATTATAAAACACTGGATACAAAGAACTTATCATCAGTTCATATTCACTCTGCATAAAATGTTGCAAAACTGGCTATTTAATCAACGGAATTTTTGTATTTACATGATGTTATCCTTAAAATGTCTTTCTTATCACATCATGCTATATTTAACGTTATGCTCCAAAAAGTATTACATGCTGTGTTGGAAAACATCCACACAACAGAACCTGATAATAACGCCTATTTGAAATTCCGGGATCAATATGCAATAACTATCAAAAGAAAGTATAGTGAGCGGGTTGGGAGTGGGGGTTATTGGGGTAAAAATAGTACCCGCTCACTAATTTATAGTATGCGCCCCATAATATAAATATGTAGCGATATATTTGGACTGGATATCAGGTTGAAGTGAATTTAAAAACCTTACATCCACCTGTTCTCAAACCTGAAAATAAAGATCCGTGCCATTTGATATGGAGCTACTGGAATGGTTTTGCTGCTATTTCACAGGTGGCCACTTTTCCTCCATCCAGCCCGGAATTCGGCCTGAATCTGGTGGCCCGATCATAACATTTGCAGCCGTTTCATCTTCCACATCACCCTGCAGGCGCGCCGCAAGTCCGGGAAGTATGATGGTATTGTGGGATGTGTCCTCCTTTAGAACAAAATCTGCATCTTCGAGCCCTTTCTTTATCTTTGCCGCCGTAAGCTGCCCACCTGCAACCGCGGCCTCTACACCAATTCCCTCGGTGTCAACTGCCATAAGATAGCAGTCAATGCCATTGGATGAAAGGTCGCTTTCAACTGTATAATACGTCAGCGCGAAGTTCGTGGTGACAAAGAACGGTGAATCTGCAGTCGGTGACCCGACTTCATATACGTCCGGGTCCACTGTTACAGGTTTACGCGGGTCGGTATAGATGGTATCGCGTATGTGCAGTTCAGGAAGCAGCGAATGTGGCTCAATGCTATGAAGCAGCATTATATCTCCATATCTGACAGTGAACACCGATGCAAGAACAGTTTCCCAGTACGATGCACTGACAGGATCGTTATGCATCATCCATGCAGTAAGGGGGACCGCCATGATCGGGAATGCAATACCACGATCACACTCGATGCCTGCCCGCCTTATCTTCAGGAAGTTCTCGAAGGTGGTCTTAAGCTGCTTGCCAGATGGGAATGTTCCGGGATCGAGAACAAGGTTTTCCATACCCATCTCAGTGAACGTCTTTGCAAGGGATTTAAGAAGATCAAGATCATCAGGTGCAAAAAGTGTGACAGGGACTTTATACTCAAGTGCAAGGTCTGCTACTTCCTGCCAGTTGCCCCTGGTCGCAGCATAGATGAGGGGGTTCCTTTCTCCTGCAACCTCAAGTCCTGCCTTCAGCACCTTCGGGTTGAACGAACAAAGGACCAGCGGCAGGTCAGATGTTTCCAGCACCTTCTTCACAGTATCTGCAAACTTGCCGGGGTCGTCCGATACGCTGCGCACTGCGATCATGTCAAGTTTCAAAAATTCTCCCACATAGAACTTTCTGAAGTCCTTGATCCGGTTGACCCTTTCAACAATATCCATTTCATCCATGGTGTCCCACACATCATAGGCCAGTGCGGTTTGATTGAAAAACGTAAGTTTGTGACGGTAGAGGACATCATCTCCCCCTATCTTCACTACCCTTTCACCAACACCGATCTCAACCTCACGGATCTCCGGTGCCAGAAGCTCTTCAAGTTCAATTAATTTGGGTTTATACTTATCCTCCAGTATGGGGGTGCAATCGGTAAGTTTTAAAGAGCGGTCGATGAGGTGTGAAGCAAAAGCCATACATGTGGGCACACCACACTTACCACAGTTGTCACCCGGCAGATATTTGTATGCCTGTAATGGACTGTTGAGTTTCATTTTAGACCTCCCCGATCCAGTTGGTGATGTCGATCGGATTATTTTCTATTGAACCAAAAAGCGTCTGCGTGATCTCCTTTAAAACCTGCACAGACCCCGGATGCATCATCATGAAAAGGTCATTCCCAGCCAGCGCAAGTGATAAACCTGTCACGATCTCCCACATAGGACCACGATATTCGCGGGGTCCCCAATCCGAATCCTGTTTAAGGGGTGACGAGACCATCCATGTCTCCCGCGCACCCCATGCATTGGTGGTACCTGAGGACATCGGGAACGCCAGTTCCTCGTCACCCATGAGTCCCGCCAGACGTATACGCTCCATATTAGTATAAGCGTAATCAAGACCATATCCAAGAGCCGCAGTGGTCGGGTCCATCACAATGTTCTCCCTCGGGACATTACATTGCTTCATAAGTTTCCTGTTAAGTTCCTTCTGGGCATTGATCTCCAACTGTGTCCATGAAAGAACCGCATGTCCATATTTGTTCGCTGCTTCTGCTATTCGCGCATAATCAAGGTTCAGGCTTGCAGATGCAAGCAATACCCGCTCACCCTCTGCGACCTCTGCCGCCTTTTCCAGTACTTCCGGGTCCTTTTCGGGATTACCTGAACCACCAATAACGATGGGCACATCCACTGCCTGCAGCACGTCCTCCACAACCTTTGCAGCTTCCTTTGCAGGCGTATCATTGAGAAGAGGATCAGTTGATATCAGGTGGATCGTCACCATATCGGCATTGAACTCGCGCACATTTTTCTTTGCCCATTCGGCAGGATCGTTCATAACATCCTCATAGTGGGTCCTGACAGCCTTCGCCATACTGATAGGCATGTCGAACACATCCATTGTCACGTAATTGCGGTGCGGCATAGGTGCATCGAAATAGTATGGAAGTGCGTTCTCACCACCTATGGTTATCGTATTCTTTCGGGTTCCACCATCTGCAGATGTAGCACCAAGAGTGACCTCCTGTATTTTGTGTTTCCACTCTTCGGCATTCGAAACCTCAAATTTTGAAAAAATAAGCTCTTTTAACCGTGTCGGCCCGGCAACACCTTCAACACCAGACACTGCGCTCATAGAGCCAGCAAACGCCTGCTCAACAGGATATCCAAGCAATCTGGAAATGTTTGCAATATGCACTGCGATCTGTGCAGCCTCATGCCCCAGTGAATAAGCAAGTGCTGGATCAAGACCGCCGCCTCCACTCAGATCCAGTTCGATGTCGCCTTCAATGGTTACACCCTCAAGCGCCTCAACGTCCATATCCTTGAACATGTCAGTTAAATTTGACAACTTTATCTTTTTTGCCATGTATCTTCCACCGTCTGCCTAAACAATCGTAACCTGTGACCATTAAATATTATAATTCCAACTTCTTTGCTATTTTTCCAACTTCTACCATTGCAGGCGAATCCTCTGGCAAATTGACCAAAGGCTCCCCCTTCAGGTCGAGCTCAGCAATCTTTTCATCCAGAGGAACCATACCTATCAATTGCAGGTTCAGCTCTTTTGCAAGTTCTATAAGCTTTTCCTTATTGTCAACAGTGACCTTGTTCGCAACAACATAGATATTTCCAATCTCGATCTCAACTTCATCCACAAGGTCGTGTATCCGCTCAGCAGTCCTGAGCCCACGACGGGAACCGTCCGTAACCACGATAAGATCATCCACCTTACGGATAGTCTTACGGCTGAAATGTTCAAGTCCCGCAGCAGTATCAATAATGATCGTATCGTAGTTCCTAACAAGCCTTTCCATTACACTGCGAAGCAGATTGTTAATATAACAATAACAGCTCGCACCCTCGGAACGCCCCATGACCAGAAGATCATAGTGCGGCATCTCGACAAGCACCTCAAATATCCGGGATTCGAATATGGATTCCTTGTTTATATCAGGTGGCAGGTTGTCACGGTCGGTAAGCATGAACTCGCGCACGTCCCCCAGGGTCTTCTCTGAATCGCACCCCAGGGTCTCGGGTAAATTCGTATCAGGATCGGCATCTATTGCCAGCACTACCTTATCTCCTCTTGCAAGGTAGCGGATGAGAAGTGCAGCTACTGCAGTCTTACCTGTTCCACCCTTGCCCGTTATCGCAATAACCCTGGTCACAAAAAAACCTCTACATCAGTCTCTCTTTTTAACTATCATGCGATCAATAGAAATTTTGGCATTCCTGAAGATCAACTTGACACCACTGCCACCTGCTGCAGGCACCGGCATCTGGAAAGCAGGCATCTGGAATGGTGACTGCCCACCCATTGGAACGGGTGCATGAGATACAGGTTCTTCTTCTTTTTCAGCCTCTTCTTCCTCAGCCCATTTCTCAACTATTGGATGCTTTTTCTCAATCAGGAACTTCTTGAGTGATTCCAGGTCAGATGCATCCTCTTCGGTTGGGATCTTATCAATTATATCTTTGGGAATGTCCCCTGACACCTTGTCCTTCAGTTTCTTTGGCATCCAGACAACCCTGTTCCAGCCACCGTCTGCCTGAATGAACTTTGGAGAACGGAAGTAGTTTATTCCAATGCCAAGGAATCCGACGATCTGTTTGCCACCGCCGGTCTGACCTGCCATTGTCGAGAATGAAAGACCGTTTGGAGCTGTGCCTGCAAAGTCCCTGTCAACCCATCCGATACCATCCACCTCGGGTACATAGAAGCCGACTACCTCGAAACAACCGCATGATGTGTGTGGGTACTCGAAGAAGGAGTGAAGCTTTATGCGGTCATATTCACCACTTGAGAGAGAATTTGCAATGTCGTTGACGCCATAATATTCGCCTCCGATCTCATCAATAACCTTGCCTTTGTTAATCGCAAACTGGGGACCTTCAGGGTCAACTTTTGCCGCTGCCCTTCCATCGAACCAGTTAATTGCTCCACAAAGTGATATCCTATCAGGTGTTATCACACAAACATTGGTCGGTGCAAATGACTGGCACAGGGAACATCCATAGAACGTATCAACATCCTCGTCGTGAAGGTCACGGGTCCGCTCATCCCTTGCAGAATATATTTCCATTGCCCCTACAAGCTCTTTTTCGATCTCATCCATATCCGTGATGTAAGTGGCCTCTACTTTTTCTATAAATGGAAGTTCGTTCTTAAAGAGCATCATGGCCGCTCTGGCAATCGATTCAAAGGAGTTCAAACCTTTCTGGATAGCACCCTTGCTGACCCTTAACCAGATATCATACCTCTGGTTCAAGTGCATGATACCCTGGATATAGTTCTGGAAATCGTGGTTCCGCCGCTCAACAATGGCCTCCAGGTCTGGTTCTACAAGTTCACCCGCAATACGGTAGATCATTGCAAGGGGATGCCTGGTACCTTCTTCCATCTCTGACAGGTCAGGTCCGATAAGTGTGAACTTACCGTCCTCTATCTCATCCATTTCTACTGCCCTGACCAGTTCAAACCCTCTGGATTTCGGTCCGGCAAGTTCGACATACATGTCGCCTTTTCTAACTCTCTCACCCTCGAACATTGGTGATATCTCAAAGGGGAATTCATCTGCCATATTTAATTCTCCGTTGTTTTCCGGTCTCGATCATTCATAAATTTTCAATCAATTCGTCCAGTGCCTCGAGGTGGTTCTCGTCACTTAAGTTCCCAAAGGACATGGTTGCGTTTTGCAAGTAATGTTTATCAATAGAGATCGTTGTTAAGTTCGTGAAATTTTTAAGCCCTGAAAGAACCTGGTTTATATAATATTTTTTATGAGCCAGCAC
>JAFGQV010000160.1 GCA_016935475.1 Methanosarcinaceae archaeon | reverse complement strand
CGGTGAATCAATGCCGCACAAATGTACAAGATGTGAACATATTTTTGAAGACGGGGATTCCGTTATACTTACCGGGTGCCCCAACTGCGGCTGGAACAAGTTCCTGTATGTGGGCAGTGCGGACGTCGAGGCATCCGGCAAAGAGATAGAACCTGAGGTTTCCGACATAGTCGACGAAACCGTGAAAACCACACCCTCTGAAAAGATGATCACGGAAATTGATGAGATGCTCGGCATCAAAAAAGAGGAAAAACGTGAAGAAGAGGATGATGACGAGCGGGTTGAGTCCGTCCGGATACTTGGTCCGGGTTCATATGAGTTGAATCTTGATTCGCTTCTTGGACGCAAAGAGATCATAATGGCTATAAAAGAGAACGGCACCTATGCGGTGGATCTGCCATCTGTGTTCAAGAAGAAGAAAAAGTAACAGTGATAGTGCACATTTATTCAATAGTATGTGTTTTCTTAACCGTGTGACCATATAAAGAGATCTGAATATTTTTCTATGGTCGCATCTGTTTTTTATTGGTCACACCGCAACCTTAAATAATATACATCTAATACTCGACAAATACTTGAAGAGAATAGGTGTTTTACTATGAGCGCAGTATCATTACTCAGCAGTGGTCTGGATTCGGTTGCAGCATTAGTATTTACAAAGGAGTGGATGGATGTGAGACTTGCTCTTACATTCGATTATGGACAGCGTTCTGCATGTCGTGAGATCGAATTTTCGAAAAATATCTGCGACCGTTATGGGATCGAACATGAGGTGATCAAGCTTGACTGGCTGGGTAAGATCACAAAAACGTCCCTTGTGAACAGGGATGTTGAGGTCCCGAAACTTTCGTTGGAAGATATATCAGATTACGCAGCACCTGAAATAACGCAGGAATCTGCAAAGAACGTATGGGTCCCGAACAGGAACGGAGTCATGATAAACATTGCCGGAAGCTTTGCGGAAACTCTGGGATGCGAGTATGTGATAGTAGGATTTAATGAGGAAGAAGCACAGACATTTCCTGACAATACTTTTGAATTCATTCAGGCAATGGACAGGTCATTATCCTTTTCCACAAAGAACAAAGTGAAACTGCTGGCTCCATTGATCGAATTTGATAAAACCAGCATTGTTCTCGAGGCACTAAAGACCGATGCACCCCTTGAATGGAGCTGGAGCTGCTACCACGGCGGGGATGTACCATGCGGGGTCTGTGAAAGCTGTGTGCGGAGGGCGCGTGCCTTTAAGGAGATCGGGAAAAAGGACCCGCTTCTTGTGAGACTGGGTGTTAAACGCTGATCGTTTTGCTTGTGAAGGGGAGTACAATTCAATGAAATGCATTATTTTTGATGAAAAAACAGATTATGATGGAAGCCAGATATCCTCACTCTGGGGTTACAATATAAAAGGCGTTCAGGATGATTCAATAATCGTTTTCAGGGGAAAGTGTGATGTGAAACTTGATCACATGATAGACCTTGAGGACAAAAAAGAGAATGAAGCCATATACTCTGAGGATATGCTTCATTTCATGATCGAGCACTTTGACTCGACTGACATGAAACTTATCTATACAAGACAGCGTTTTTTTACGGCTATCGTTTCAGAGATACTTGCTGGACGCGGGATAACGGCAAGGCGTGACGGCGATGACCTGTTCGTCAACAACAAGAAACTTACCATATCCATTGCCAGCACCTCGGCGGTTTCACAGAAGATACATTTTGGCATCAATGTGGTGCATGATGTCTACGGGAACCTGAAAGAGTGCGGGATAGAAGGGGATGACCTTGCTGTACTGATGAATGAGATCGGCAGCCGTTACGTGCAGGAATTTGAGGATATCGAGAAAGACCTGCGCAAATCCCGCCCATTGGACGTGATCTGATGTTCGCACCTGTAAGTGAGATATTCTGTTCCGTGCAGGGAGAGGGAGCATATGTGGGTGCCCGGCAGGCTTTTGTGCGTTTTGTCGGATGTAACCTGAATTGCTCGTACTGCGATACACCACAGGGAGATGAGAATTATTGCAGGTTCGAAAAAGACCCGGGTTCGGATGTATTTGAAAGCTTACCAAATCCGCTTACCGTGGACATGGTGGAGGATATGGTCAGGTCCTACAAAAATATCCATTCGGTCTCCCTGACAGGTGGCGAACCCCTGTTGCATGCAGATTTTATAAGCAGGCTACGTACTTCTGCACCCCTGTATCTTGAATCCAACATGACCCTGCCGCAGATGGCGAAGAAAATAAAGGACAGGGTGTCCTATGTTGCCGGCGACGTTAAGCTTATGGAAGAATTTGAGGGTGAGGATTTCGAATCCCATCTTGACAGGACCATCGAATGCTTCAGGATACTTAAGACCACAAATAAAAGAGACTGCTTCTGCAAGATCGTTGTGACAGCAGATACGGTTGCAGATGATGTTATTGGGATTGTGGATACGATCTTAAACTACGTTTCCTCTGCAGTGCTTCAGCCAGTGACCAGCTCACAAAAAACGGCATCAACAAAGTTCCTGCTGGACCTCCAGGAGAGTTTGCTTGATAAGATTGATACACGAATAATACCACAGACCCACAGGATGTGGGGGTGTTTATAATGACAAAGATGAAACTTGGAATTATCGAATATATTGACAGTGCACATTACCTTCCCGGACACAAGACCTGCGGGATCGTTCATGGTCACACATACAAGATAGAAGTTGTGATCGAAGGCGAGAAAAAAGAGAACGGCATGGTAATGGATTTCTATGACATCAAAAAAGCCATCAGGGAAGTTTTGAAGGAATACGACCACAAGTTGCTAAATGACATCATTCCTTTCCCGAGTGCGGAAAACATCTGCGAGCACATCTGTTCAAAACTCTCAGCACGTCTTGATTTCCCGCTCATGGTCAAAGTCTGGGAAGGCGAAGGCAAGTGGTGCGAGATCGAGTCTGCGGATTTGAAGTAGAGGGATTTCAAACTTACGTGGATTTTGAGGGCTTTTTTGTGTCGGGAGTATTGCCTTTCAATTCCTGCTCTAATCTCAAATATGAATTACTACGGAGGAGGAATAAAGACCCTTTTATCTTTTCATATAACACATTTGATCACTGAAAGTGGAAGTTATCAATTTATTTTAATCGAATATTTATCATTGTCAAATCTTTCAAGTTTTTTTCCATTTGGATTATATTTGTATCCATGAAGTATTATTTCACTTGGACTTATTATATTATTTAGAGTAACTGATATTAATAACCATATTTCATGATCCTCAATATATTGTTGTTTCAATTCGATTTCAATCTCTTCCTTTATTGTGTTTTCAAGTTCGATATAGCCTCTGCTCTTACCTTCTGTTCCTTTGTATCTCGGTCTGACAAATAAAATTTTTATGAATGATTTTATGTAGCCCAATTTTCTCACTTCATCTATTTGTGCACCGACATAAGCACCATTAACGATTTTTTCTGGTTTTGTGTCTTCTTCGTGTTCTAAAGCTAAATATAAAATAGGACTACTGCTTGATTTTTCAAGATTAATTATGTCACCTGGACGCCATGAAACGTCAACAGTTAAATATTCCTTCAAATTTTTATCTTTATAAACTACTTCTTCAGCAGCCTTACCTTCCATTCTTATATAAAAATCTCGAAACTTGGGCAGACGTTTTAAACCTAAAGTAAATCCCAATTCATTTCCCCATTTATAAAAACAATAGGTTATAAAAGGAGTCCAACTAGGATTAAACCATTTCTTATCTATTTCTGTATGCCCAAACTTAGAAAAATTGTTATTAATGAAAGTATATATTCTTTCTAAAATGTCATTTTCAGAAGGTAGTTCATCATTTGGAGTTAATATATTTTTTTCGCACATTTATAACACTCCACAACCCCCACCTCTTATAATCTTTCCGACTTTCGCCCAAAATCATAACCACCGCCAACCCCAAAATTCTCTAAGGGACGGGTGGATTCGGGGCTGCAAAAAATAGGCTTTGAAGAGCGGAGGGGATGGAGACTTTAATGAACACGGACGGGGCTATGTTCTGTTGGTTTGACTGCCGTCATTTTCTTTTTTCGATGCTTCTTATTCTGACTGTGGTTTCTGTAACAACAAAAAAATGTCCGGGGAGGGAGTTTTCATATTTTTCAAGCACATTCTTCAGTACGGCTATTTTATTTGCAGCCCGCTCATCTTCAAGACGCAAAAGGATCAGACCTTTATGTTGCTTTTTGTTTTTAAAGACGAGCTCGCCAAAATCCTTGTCATTTGTGATCAGTATCCGGTTTTGCTCGCAGGCTATCCGGATAACCTCTTTATCATCGGCTCCCCTCATTTCATCAAATACGGAAACCACATCATGATGTTGCTGCACCAGCCACCGTGCAACTGCCGGTCCTGTGCATTCATCCACAAGGAACCGCATCTATCAAGCCTCTGCACTCAAAGGCATAAACGTGGTATCTTCAAGGGATTCCGTGGCAAAGAGCAAACATGCCTTTATGTCGTCCCTGACCAATCCTTTGTATTCTTCAAGGATCTCCTCCTCAGAAGCGCCATTCGCCAGTAATCCCAGAATAAACTGCACCGTAAGCCTTGTCCCCCTGATCACAGGTTTTCCGGTCATGACATCCGGATCAAGAGTGATGCGTTCAAGCAATTTTCCACCTTTCATGACTTTTCACCTTCTTTATTATGTTCGCTTCTATAATATAAAGACCAGCGATTACCTTTTATCGATCACTGGAATTCCCCCACATTCTCGAACTCCACTTCCTACTTCTGATTGATTGGTAAGGACGGAAAAGGACGGTATTCTTCCTAACAAAATATCCCGACCTCAAATGCGCCGTGATTCGAAACGTATATCAAGATGTGACTTAATAGACTGGTTCATATTCAGGATTCCAAATGGAGGATATATTTTGTCCGAACATAAAAAATCAGATTATAATATTGATGATGAGAACTGGAGGATAATTTCAGAGCACCCTTGTTATGATAAGAATGCTCAACATAAATTCGGCAGGATCCATCTCGCAGTAGCACCAAATTGTAATATACAGTGCAATTACTGTGAAAGGGAGTTCGACTGCGTGAATGAAAGCCGTCCGGGAGTTACAAGTGAACTGCTGACCCCACAGCAGGCACTGGAAAAGACCAAACAGGTCCTGAAAGAATATCCTTTCATCAAGGTAGTTGCAATTGCAGGTCCCGGTGACCCCCTTGCAAACGATGAGACCTTTGAGACCTTCGAGCTGATCAAAAACGAATTCCCGGATGTGACATTATGCATGAGCACGAACGGGCTTGCATTGCCCGAAAAAATGCCCGACATGATCCGGGTGGGCATATCCACACTGACAGTTACCGTAAACACCATCGACCCCGAGGTCGAGGCAAAGATATGCGACCATGTAGTCTACAATGGCAAAGTCTACAAGGGAGTCGAAGGGGCAAAGATCCTGATCGAAAAACAGCTTGAAGGCATCAAAGCCGCAGTTGATGCAGGCATGGTTGTAAAGATCAACACCGTGCTCATTCCGGGAATAAACGACCATCAAATTGTGGACCTCGCAAAAAAGATGAATGAGATGGGTGTTTATATCATGAACGTCATGCCCCTGATCAACCAGGCAGCATTTGCAGACATGACACCACCAACCGCTGAAGAACGCAAAAAAGTACAGGATGCATGCGAACCCTATGTCAAGCAGATGCGACACTGCCGCCAGTGCAGGTCAGATGCTTACGGCCTTCTGGGTAAGGACCTGTCACAGATGAGCGATAAGAGAAGACATCTGATCCAGATCAAGAAGTGACTGCCAGATAAAAAATAACTGTTATACCACCAGGAAGTTTCCAATTTGGACATAAATAAACTGGTACATAGTATCAGGAATTTTGAAGGGGTGACCCGCAAGAAACCTATCGCTGATATCGTAGAGATATTCGAGACCGTACGTTCAGAATACGAGGGCACCATCGTGGATTTCGGGGACGATGCGGCTGTCATAGATATTGGTGGCGATGATGTCATCCTTTTTGCAGCAGATGGAATATGGGGTAAACTGCTGCATGCCAGTCCCTGGTGGGCAGGGTACGGTTCTGTCGTCGTCAATGTAAATGACATATCAGCCATGGGAGGACGCCCGCTTGCCATGGTCAATGTTATTTCAGCAGACCATAAGGATGCATGCAAAGAGCTGATAAAGGGAATTCGGGATGGTGTCAAAAAATTCGGTGTGCCAATGGTCGGTGGTCACATGCACCCGGACACGCCTTATACTTCCATCTCGGTTGCGATCATCGGGATCGCAAAGAAGGACTGCATAATCCGAAGCGACACTGCACAACCCGGAGATGTTGTTGTTGTTGCCTATGATATGGAAGGAAAGATCGGACCTAATTCACCCTACAGCTGGGATACGACCTCTTTCAAGGACCCGAAAACTGTGCGTGAAAGGTTCCTTGTGATGCAGACAATAGGCGAACGCAAGCTGGTAACGGCAGGAAAGGACATCAGTAACCCGGGCACCATTGGAACTCTTGGTATGCTGTGTGAAACAAGTAATGTAGGAGCTTCTGTGGACCTTACAAAAATACCGGTGCCAGAAGGAGTGGATTTCGAACAGTGGCTTAAGGTATATCCGGCAACTGGCTACATCCTGACCGCAAGACCGCAAGACGCTGATGAATGCATTCAGGTTTTCGAGGATGTGGGAATGGTTGCGGCTATTGTAGGGAAGGTGGATGATAGCCTGAAACTGGACATTTACAATAAAAATGAAAGGGCAACCGTTTTTGATTTTAGTACTGACGACATAACAGGTATAACGGTTGAATAAGTGAATTTAGTAATCGCTGTTTACCCATGCATCCAGTTCATCAAAAAGGTATTTGTGAGCCTGTTGAACGATTTCCATTTTGCCCCTGAGAACCAATAGGTTACATGGATCAGTTTCTACGATATTGACCATTATTTCCCGGTCTACTGGTTCAAGGTCAAACTCCTCTACCAGATCAAATATGATACCTGTTGGAGTCCCCGGTGGGATTATAAGGTCATACAGACCTTCAAGTTCTTTTTTTTCCGCGTCTCTTTCTTCAATATTTATCAGGTCATCCAATGAGAGCATTTTTGCCATGCTAATCACCCCTTTGTAGGGTGAACTGATTCTCTTGTATCTATAAAAACTAACCGCTATTATCCCGGTTTTTAGATTAAAAATTAATACTATAGTCCTGCTGTATTTGATATGCAGTAAATATACCAATTGGATTATTTTAAAGTGTTGTGAAAATAGGGGGTATGCGAACGAGCGTTTTGGGATAGGGGTGGTAGTATGGATAGGTCGAAATCAAAAAAGCTGACCCGTTCGCATACATACTAATTAATCCCAAGTAATATATATCTTTCGCCATGATACGAACAAAATTGGTTCATATGCTTTCGCAATCATGCGACTGCAAGAGCTCTTTTCTGAATGCTTTTACTTTACTGATTATCTCATCACGGGCTTCGAAATCCACCATGATCTGATCTGAATAATCGATCTTGTGCACAACCGCTTCGTCAAAGAGCCATGAGACCACGGATAAGCCCTCCTCTGACATCGGAAGCGATATGCTGTCCCGCTTCCATTTTGGAAGATGTTGGTATATCTCATCCATAAGTGCAGTGAGTCCGGTGCCATTTTTGCCGGATATCGCAACTGGGTTCGGTGTAAGGTATCCCACCAGTGCGATCCTTTCTTTCAGTTCTTCTTCTGTTATCAGATCGGTTTTGTTCAGGACCGTGACAATGGAGACGCCTTCGATCTGTTCCCACAGGGTATTATGGGAGGTAGCGAGTTTCTGCCGGATGGTCTCGGGCGGTTCGCTTGCATCGACGACCAGCAGGATCAGATCAGCAAGGAATATCTCATCAAGCGTTGACCTGAAGGCATCGACCAGCCAGTGAGGCAGGCCCTCTATGAAACCGACGGTGTCTGTAAAAAGTACGCGCCGCCCGTGAATGCTGAGCGAGCGTGTTATGGGTAAGAGCGTTGTGAAGAGCATATTCTCGACCGGCACACTCTCGGATACAAGAGTATTGAAAAGGGTGCTCTTGCCGGCATTGGTGTATCCTGCCAGTGCCACGAGCGAAAAACCGTGGTCGTGCCTGAAAGTACGGAGTGATTCACTGTCCTTCCGGGCACTCACCAGTTCTTTCTGTATCCTGCCAATCCTGTTCTTGACGTCCTGTTCATACGAGTTCTCGTAACCCCCGAGACCCATGAAACCGGGTCGCTCTTCATTTTTGAGTAGCGATACGATTGCTCTTGCCTTGGGCAGTTCATACTTGAGTTTTGCAAGCTCGACCTGAAGCTTTGCGCGCCGTGTGGTTGCACGGGTTGCAAATATCTCCAGGATCAGCTGGAACCTGTCGATCACCTCGCACTTGCAGGTCTCGGATATGTTGTATATCTGTGTGGTGCTTAGCTGGTTGTTGAAAATGATCTTCTCACAACCGAGCTCCTGCACCATCACGGCGATCTCTTCAATTTTCCCGCGTCCGACCTGGTATTTCCTGATCGGGTTCTTTGCCTGTGTTACCACATCGACTACCTGATAGCCTGCAGATTCCGCAAGTTCCCACAGCTCAGAAAGCTTACTGCTGTTTACAGATTCATCACTTCGCGGGTCGTTTCGCTGGACCAGGATCACACGTTTCATAAATCAAAACCAGATATTTACAATGCAGATAGCGGGCCCGCCGCGATTCGAACGCGAGTCAATGGGTGTCTTCGCAACTAAAATAAGTTACTTCGAAGCCCATTAGGATGTCCAGGCTACCCTACGAGCCCATTTAAGCATCTACTGATTGCAATTAGATGTCTTATAGTTTTCCATCGTTAGGGTCTTTGTGATAAGAAAACAATGCTCGATCAATAGTTCTGATATCGTACCCTGTCTGCTTTACTAATTCTTCAATTGATGCCTTGTATTTCCGGTACGTCTTTTTACTGATTGTTTGAGATGATAAAAATCCGGCACCATAAAGAACTTCAGTTACTCTAAAATCAACTATTGGATATTTTTCAGGATATATGAAATGTAGAATTGTGGAACCGACAGGTAATCCAATTCCGTCCAAGCCACACAGCAAAGATAATTTTAATTCATCAGGTAGTTCGAGTACATATCTAATAGCAGACTGGTATAATTGGAAATCATCCCAGTCAATCTTACCTATTGCACGGTTAGATTTCCAGTAGATAATATCCTTGAATGTTTCCTCTGAAAGGGTTTTATTCTCTGAGATTTCATTCTTAACCTTATTCTTAATTAACCCATAATCAGCTTCATCGCCACCAATATATATTTTATCGTAACGAGAAGACCAATATTGAATAAATTCCTTGGTTATTTTCAGTTTTTTCATGAAACAAAAGAATTGTAGGAGAATTTATCTTTTTTCATTTTGTTTGGGAACGGATTGGGTGACTGAAAGTCAGAAAAAACTAATCCGCCTTAACGTACTTCTTTTTGAACGCAGCTATATTGTCCCTGCTGCCCACCACAGCGACCACGTCCCCGGCTTTGATCACCATGGATGACGATATGTGGGTTATGATGTTGTTTTCGCCGCGATCGACCCCGATGATCGTGCAGCCAACAGTTTCCCTGAGGTTCAACTCTGCCACCGAATTTCCAACCATCTCAGAACCTTCCTTCACATGGTGCTTTTCGATGGATATGCCTTCATAGAGCATGATATCCTCATCTGTATCGATGGGCACACTGTCCATACACTTTGCCGTCAATTTTGCAAGCAACTGACCTGCAACGATGGAAAGGGAAGCAACATAATCAGCACCTGCCTTGTACATCTTGTCAATGGACTTTACAGAATTCGCACGTACAAGTATGGTTGAATCAGGGTTCAGTCCGCGTGTGATAAGAGTTGCAAAAATGGCATCTGTGTCATTGTTCAAACTAACGATCACAGTTGATGCACTCTCCACACCCGCCGCTTTGAGCACCTCCTCATCAGCGCCATTACCGCTCACATGTTCAAAGTCAACGTTCTCAAGCATGTGTGCGTTCCTGTCAACCACAATAAAACGGACATTGTTCTCCTGCAGTGTCTTAACTATGCGCCTGCCAACATCGCCGTACCCGAGCACGATCAGATGTCCGTTCTTTGTCCTTCCGTTCAGGATATGGTCTTCAGCCAACACCGATCACCGTGTTAATTTCTTTAGATTAAACAATTGTTCATTTCTGCCGATGGCAAGGAGAACCGAATTTTCTTTAATAACATCATCACCAAGCGGGTTCAACGACAGGTCACCGCCCTTCCAGATACCCACAATATTTGCCCCGGTTTTCTCGTGGATAGCAGCGGTTCGTAATGTTTTCCCTATTAACGGGCTTTTTGGATACATGGGGAACTCCACAATGCTCATGCCCTCAAAAAACTCCGTCGCTCCTGTCAACCTGCTCACAAACGGGTCCACAGCCTTAATACCAATATAGCGCCCGAACATGGCCTTAGGAGACACAACCCGGTTCGCACCTGCATACCTGAGATATTTTGCATTGGATGTATCTTCCACCACAGCGATGATATCAATATCTGTGAGCTCACGGGCAGTCAATACAATGTTCGCATTCATCTCATCCGAATTATTTGCGATAATGACCTTTGCCTTATCGATGTTTGCATTTTCAAGCGTTTCTTCCTCACTTGGATTTCCATAGATGCATGGAATGCCTTTTTCCACCAACTCGTGTACTATATGCTCAGTGTTATCAACAATGATGAAAGAAATACCATTTTCTTTTAGTTCATCGATCAGGGTTTCCACAAGGCGGTTGTAACCACAGATGATTATATGGTTGTTCAGATCCTCTGGCGCCTTTGTGGGCAGTGTGACCTTTACCGTTTTCTCAAGCCATGGGGTGATCACAAGCGGGAACAGCAAACCGAATATCATAATTATCCCTGACAGCTGGACAATTACCGAAAATATCATTCCGGCATTTGATGTTAGAACCACATCCCCGTATCCCACAGTTGTCATACTGGATATTACCCAGTAAATAGCAGTTACCGGATTGGTATTTTCAAGATGAGGCTCTGCTCTCGCAAGGTAGAGAAAAATCATGCTGTAAATGATGATCAAATTGATCGCAGTTGCAGCGTATACTGCAACAGATTTTTTTTGCCTGAGTTTTGACAGCATCATCACACAATGATTGTATGATATAGTATATATACTTTTGAAGTAAATTCACCATCAAATTAAAGATTCAATCATCATTTTTACCATGATGGTCATATAGCTTTTTCTACTAAGTAAAGATATATTTAGTTATATGCAAATCTTACCCTTGTGTTCAATAAAGGTCCAGCAGGAAATTAGAGAAGGTTAACAATGGATGCACCACTGTTGAATGATGTTATCATCATATTTGGACTGTCGATTGCTATTATCTTTATATTCCACCGGCTCCACGTGCCGACAATTGTTGGTTTCCTCCTGACAGGTATGCTGGCAGGCCCCCACGGACTTGCGGTGATAAGTGCTGTCCAGGACGTCAATGTATTGGCTGAAATGGGGATCATATTACTGCTTTTTGCTATCGGTGCAGAGTTATCGCTGAAGGATATGTGGCAGATCAAAAAGGAAGTACTTATTGGTGGCCTGCTCCAGGTATTGTTAACAATTATTGTTGTTTTTGTTATTCTCAGTAAAATTGGTCTGGACTTCGGTGAAGCAATCTTTATTGGTTTCCTGATATCCTTAAGTAGCACAGCCATTGTACTCAAACTCCTTCAGGAAAGAGACGAGATTGATACCCCTCACGGCAAAACAACGCTTGCCATCCTGATCTTCCAGGATATCATTATAGTTCCAATGATACTGGTAACACCCCTGCTGGCCGGAGAGACTGCGAATTTGGGCGGATCACCGCTTGTTCTTATCGGCGAGGGGATTGGTTTTGTCCTGCTTGTGATCATAAGTGCCAAATGGATCGTCCCGTACCTATTATATCAAATTGCCCGGACACGCAGCCGTGAGCTTTTCCTATTGAGCATTGTTTTCATATGTTTCTCAGTTGCATTGCTTACTTCCAGTTTAGGACTTTCACTGTCTTTAGGTGCGTTTTTAGCAGGACTGATCATATCCGAATCCGAATACAGTCAGCAGGCACTCAGTAATATCTTACCCTTTCGTGATATCTTTATGAGCCTTTTCTTTGTCTCGATTGGCATGCTTCTTGACATCAATTATCTTTTCCAGCACCCCGGACTCTTTGTGCTGATCGCTTTAAGCGTGCTGGCATTAAAAGCCAGCATTGCCGGGTTTGTAACAACTCTGCTCGGATACCCACTTCGCACCACCATTCTGGTGGGACTGGCACTTGGACAAGTTGGAGAATTTTCTTTTGTTCTATCTGTATTTGGTGTCGAATATGGCCTTCTTGATGCAAATATTTACCAGTTCTTTCTCGCAGTCTCTATTCTGACCATGGTGAGTACATCATCCATTATAGCCGTGTCTCCCCGCATAGCGGATTCTATCTTGCGGCTTCCAATGCCAGAAAGGTTAACATCTGGCATTCCAATGCCAGAACTTAACGGCTCAACCAAAAAAGTCCGTTTAAAAGACCATATTATCATCATTGGTTTTGGGGTTAACGGTAAAAATGTAGCGCGGGCAGCGATGTCAGCAGGCATCCCATATCTG
>JAFGQV010000159.1 GCA_016935475.1 Methanosarcinaceae archaeon | reverse complement strand
CGCATGATATCCCCGATCAGTTTTATTTTCCTTCTATTTGAATGTAAGTGAATCTATATAAAAATACGTATGATTATACATATAGCTTATGAATTATCCGCCCTGAACCTCGGAGATCACAGATTTAGTTTTGCAATCCCTTCACGCACAGATGCAGCCGATCTTGCAAGAGCCTGATACTGGGTTTCGTAAAGTTCCAGTTCAATGATCTCTTCCACACCGTTCTTGCCAAGTTTCACCGGCACTCCAAGGTATATCCCGCTCTCGTTGTACTCGCCCTGCAAATACGCAGCTGCAGGAAGTATTCGTTTTGAGTCCCTGACAACTGCTTCCACCATTTTGGAAACGGATGCCGAGGGTGCATAGAAGGCACTGCCTGTCTTGAGGTATTCGACAATCTCTGCTCCTCCGTTGATCGTTCGCTGAACAAGTCGCCCGATCGCCTCCTCTGGCATGAGTTCGGATATCGGGACTCCGGATACGGTCGTATACTGCGGTAGCGGAACCATGGAATCACCATGCCCACCGAGTACCATTGCATCAACATCCCGTGCCGAACAACCAAGTTCCATTGAGATGAATGTCGCAAACCGGCTGGAATCGAGCACGCCGCTCATGCCAAATACCCGGTTCGGTTCAAATCCCGACGCTTTCAGGGCTACATAGGTCATGATGTCAAGTGGGTTCGTGACAGTGATGACCACCGCTTTCGGTGCATATTCTGCGATATTTTCACATACCTCTTTTGTGATCTTCCCATTGATAGCCAGCAGATCATCGCGGCTCATACCCGGTTTTCTGGCAATTCCTGCGGTAATGACCACTACATCGGAACCTGCAATGTCAGCATAATCGTTCGTTCCGACTACGTTAGTATCATACCCCATCACAGGAGCAGCCTGCATAAGATCAAGTGCCTTTCCCTGCGGCAACCCCTCAACAACATCTGTCATCACAATGTCGCCAAGTTCAAGTTCTGCAAGACGCTGGACTGCGGTGGCACCCACATTTCCTGCGCCGATTACTGTGATTTTTGTCATTTACTAAAACACCCTGTGAATGGATTCCGGTAATAAGTGCTGCATAGTAACACTGAAACCTTAATAATATTTTGCCCTGCCTCATGAGGCTTATTTGAGCAGTAAATGAGGATGGTCACAAAATGAGCACCAATATGAAAAAACAATCACCGACCAAAATATTCTCTTAGCCGGTCCATCCCTTCACTGATGTTTTCAACACTGTTAGCATATGAGAAACGCAAATATCCTTCTGCCCCTTCACCAAAATCGATTCCCGGTGTCACTGCCACACCTGCTTCTTCCAGAATGCGCCTGCTGAGTGAAAGTGAATCCTGACCGAACTTCCGCGCATCTGCAAGGACATAGTATGCTCCGGATGGTTCATTTCTCACCACAAAGCCAATCTCCTTTAGGCGTTTTAAGAGATACCGTCTCCTTTTGTCATAGGTTGCGACCATCCCTTTCACATGCTCCTGCGGACCACGCAGTGCTGCGATCCCGCCCCTCTGGACAAAACTGTTGGCACATATAAAGAAATTCTGCTGGATCTTCTGCAGAGGCCTGACATAATCCGGCGGTGCGATCAGGTATCCCAGCCTCCAACCGGTCATGGCATACAGCTTGGAAAAACCATTAAGCACAAAGGCGTTATCGGTATATTCTAAAATAGTGTGGTCTTCCCCTTCATACACAAGACCCTGGTATATCTCGTCCGATATCACAGGTATATCACCTGCAACTTCGGACAGCCTCTGAAGTTCTTTGGATGACATTACCTGACCTGTGGGATTGGATGGTGAATTTATGAGTATTGCTTTTGTTTTCTGACCCAGTCGCTGCGAGACAGCATCAGGCTCCAGTCTGAAACCGTTCTCAGCGGTATGCACATACACAGTCTTTCCGCCCATATAGTCAATGAAATTGGGGTAGCATGCATAATGGGGGTTCGTCATCACTACCTCATCACCAGGATCCAGCAACCCCATGAACACCAGCAGTAGTGCCGGGCTGGTCCCTGATGTAACGATCACCTGATCCGGCTTCAGGTCAAGGTTGAACTTGCTGTTGTAATTTTCGGATATTGCCTCCCGCAATTCCGGAAGACCCTGACTGTGGGTATATTTTGTCTCGTCTGCCTTCATGGCAGCATATGCTGCCTCACGTATATGGGGTGCTGTTGGAAAATCTGGCTCTCCGATCTCAAGGTGGATGATGGTCCTGCCGGAACGTTCCAGTTCCTGTGCCCTCTCAAGTACCTCCATTACATGAAATGGAGGTATATTTGCAGCTTTCCGGGATAACATAGCTCCAATTTAAGTGTTCAATATTCTTATAAGCTATGGCGCGTACCGGATAAATCTTTGAATCCCAGGTCACTATTTTCGTAATTCGATCCAAAAAATGTGTTACAAATGGTTGCACCCAACTTTTAATATGATGTACACAAATACACAAATTATATCAGAAAATGTAAGAAACAGAACCAAAAGACTACATTAAAAGAAAACATATATATACTTAGATGCAAATAACCGTATACGGTAGTAATATACAGGTTCCGAGGTATTATCATGGCTGAAACAAGAAACTTTGTATTAAGAGATAAGAATGGAAACGAACATGGAGTGTTCACTGGCAAACAGCCAAGACAGGCTGCGTTAAAAGTGGCAAACCGCCAAAAAGGAACAAAATCCAAACCAGAAAGTATCAGGCTTCGCGAGCGTGGGACAAGGAAAGTTCATGTTTTCAAAGGCTGGAAAGAGGTTGTTG
>JAFGQV010000158.1 GCA_016935475.1 Methanosarcinaceae archaeon | reverse complement strand
TTGTAAACCTGATGACACAATAAGTAACGCTGCCCAGATGCTAAAGAAGCATAATATAAGCGGTCTTCCTGTAGTTGAGAACGGTAGTCTTGTCGGGATCGTATCTGAAGCGGACCTGTTGAAGTTACTTGAAATGCCAGAGCATGGTGGGCTATGGTTGCCAAGCCCGTTTGAGGTCATAGAGGTTCCGATCCGTGAACTGATCAGCTGGGAGGAGACAAAACGCATGCTTGCGGATATCGGAGCAGATCCTGTCAGGAAAATAATGAATGCCAAAGTGTATGTAACATCTTCTGAAGATTCAGTAGAGGATGCTTCAGTACTGATGATCAAACATAAGATCAACAGGCTTCCTGTTATGGATAATGGGACACTTGTCGGAATCGTCACTCGTGGTGATATTGTACGTGGATTAGCTGAAGCTTGAAAAGGGGATCTAATGAAAGAGATCGATGGTGGGATATGTGCCGTCAGGGGTGTTCGTGCAGGCGGCATAAAATCCGGTAAGATGGGACTTGCCGTGATACTCGCCGAAGGCACGGCAGCCGGTGTATTTACACGTAATAAGGTCATTGCAGCACCAAATATAATTACCAGGGAGCGCATTCAAAAAAGCGGTCATCTGGGGGCTATAATTGCAAACAGCGGAAATGCAAATGCCTTTACAGGTGAGACTGGACTTGCCGATGCAAAGGAGATGTCACGGATTCTTTATGAAGAGACCGGAATTGCAGAAGAACTGATCGCAGTGGCATCAACTGGTGTGATCGGAAGGAAACTTGATGTAGGCTGGATCCGTGAACATGCCTGTGAGGTTGTAAGATCCCTGAGTAGCTCGCCCGAGGGAAGTAATGCTGCAGAACATGCCATCATGACCACCGACATAGTTCCAAAAGAATCGGCAGTAGAACTTGAGTGCGGGGTTCGGATCGGAGGTATTGCGAAGGGTTCTGGCATGATCGAGCCTGATATGGGTACCATGCTTGCGTTCATCTATACGGATGCAGACCTATCTGCCGATGTACTTAACAGGTGCCTGAGAACAGCAGTGGATAAGAGCTTTAACATGATCGTGGTAGATGGTGATACCAGTACCAATGATATGGTATTGCTAACGGCAACAGCTTCGGCGTCAATTGAACCCGTGATCGGGGAATTCCAGGCAGGACTTGATCATGTTCTGACCGACCTGGCAAAGATGATCGCACGTGACGGTGAGGGTGCCACAAAGCTGATCGAAGCCCGGGTGATGGGCGCAAAAACAGAGAGCGATGCTCGTCTTGCTGCCAAGGCGGTCGTGCGTTCACCGCTTGTAAAATCCGCGGTGTTCGGGAAAGATCCAAACTGGGGACGGGTTGTAGCGGCAACTGGTTACTCTGGTGCGATCGTTGAACAGGATAGAATATCGCTGTCATTTGGAAGTGGCGGGGACATTGTGCATCTTGTAGAGCGTGGAAAGATACTGGATCCGACAACCAATGCCACGGACGCCTTGAAGAAAATCATGGAAAAGGAAGAGGTCGTCATCATGGTCGATCTTGGGATGGGTGACAAAAACGCAACTGCCTGGGGCTGTGACCTGACTTATGATTATGTACATATTAATGCCAAATATACAACTTAAGACGGAATTATACAATTCGCAGAGGGAAGCCATGGAACTCGAATTATGGGAAAAGGCGCATGCTGAAGCGTTTTTAAATATCAAGGAATCGTTGCCAAAAGTAAGGGGTATGTTTGTTGCCTACAACAGCAATATTGATGCTATTAAACACATAACCGAAGGAGATATTGCTAAACTTATAAAGCTCGTTGACCTGAATGAGATACAGCAGAAGGTTGCATCGTACCCAAGAGAGATACAAACCCCTGTTGATTTTCTGGCACGTCTCATCATTGCAATGCGTGATGGGAAAGCAGCAGAAGTTCCGACCTATACGTCGGATATTCATGAATGGTTGATGGACAATCTTGTTTTTGATAAGGCGCGCATGGGGGGACAGGCCGGGATAATCTCCAATCATCTGGTACATCTTGGTATCAGGAAAGTGATCACCTATGTACCGTGGCTTTCCAGCGAACAGGCTGAGTATTTTTCTAAATCGAAAAATCTGGTGCATCCGGTTATCAAAGATGATGTGTTGCTTCTCAAACACCCCACTGAAGCATATAACCCTAAATTCAAGCCGAGGGTGAACTGGATCATTGAATTCTCGAAAGGTATGAAGGTCAAGTACGGTTGTGAACAATTTGAGGTTCCAAGGGATAACCGTCTTATAATCTCATCGCGTCCGCCGTGGATCCGTATCGACATGCCCAGAAAATTGTATGATCAGCTCCCAAAACTTCAAGAGGATGTCGACGGTGCAATTCTTGCAGGATACCAGATGATAAGGGAAAATTATGAAGATGGAACCACGTATCATGAGTATATTGGAAGAGCTGTCAATGTTATCGAGAGGTTAAAGGAAGGAAATTCTGATATCCGCATCCATGTGGAGTTTACGTCGATCTCGAACAAGGTGATCAGGAAGGCGATCCTAAAGGATATCGTATGCCGTCATGTGCATTCTCTGGGACTTGATACCGTTGAGGTTGCAAATGCATTGAACGTGATCGGGTTCGAAGAACTTGCATATTCGGTCATTGACAAGGATGAAAAGGCTATCGTGGCACTGTACGAAGGGGCGGTACGGCTTCTACATGAACTGAAACTTGAAAGGGTGCATGTACATTCGCTTGGATTTTACATCTGTGTGATCTCAAAGGACCATCCACTTGGTCTGGAAGGCCATAAGAAAGCATTGCTTTTTGCATCAACACTTGCAGCGACACAGGCATCGTTAGGGGATATACATAGCATTGATGATGTGGCAAAGGGACTTGAAGTACCCGTCTCGAGAAAGGGTTATGAAGAACTTGAGATCCTTGGAAAATACCTGGTCCGGCGGGACATTTGTTCAATGGAAGAATTCGAGGACGGGTGCATATCCACTCCGACCCATGATGTGGTCATCATTCCAACAAAAATTGTGGATGATCCGGTTGCAACGGTTGGGATCGGGGATGCGATTTCGGCAGGTGCTTTTGTGGCGATGCTGGCAGAGATGAAATGATAGTATAGCCTTGATAACAGTACTAAAGGAGCATTTTTGATGAAGATACTCTGCGGGTATAACGTAAACCTGGATTCGGTATACAATATCAGTGGAGATGAGGTATCAAAACTCCTCGGGTCGCAGGATCAGGATGAGATTCTCAGGAAAGTCAAAGATCCACCGGGTTCAATTCATTCGGTTCCCGATTTTCTTGCAGGGCTTGTTCTGTGCATGCGGGAAGGAAGCGGTGCAGAGTGGCTTGTATACGAAAAGGATGTCTTTGATTTTTTGAAGGAGAATTTTTATGGGAACTGCTTCATCAGGATGGGGGGGAATGCCGGCATTATGGCGAATGTCCTCTCAGAGATGGGGGCTGAGGAGGTTGTCCCCAATGTCACAAAACCGTCATCAACACAGTTGTCCTTTTTCTCAAAGAAGGCTATACTCATTCCACCTTCCAGGTTTTTCGATTCCGAAACCGTGGATGAGAATGATGAACTGATTCACTTTGTTTTCGATTTTAAAAAAGGTGAGACTTTTTCGCTTCAGGCTGAAATGATCACTGTTCCCAGGGAAAACCGGTTCATAGCAACCTATGACCGCGCAAACATCGAACTTGCGTTCAATCCTGATTTCGAGAGGTTTGCCACCGAGCATATCGGGGAGATGGATGGGGCATTGATCTCAGGTTTCCATATGCTCCTTGAAACGTATTCGGATGGTTCGACATATGTTGATAAGATCAACAGGGCTTTCGAACAACTGGCGAACTGGAAACGTATGAACAGCAAATTGCCGATCCATGTAGAAATGGGGCATTTTTTGAGCAGGGAACTTGCACATGCGGTCTTTTCAAAATTATCAGGTGTAGTTGACATTATGGGTATGAACGAGGATGAACTGGTCATGCTTTTTACGGTTCATGGAGTATCGCCGGAGAATATTTTGCAGATGGATGCGCCCTCTATCATAGCGGCTGCAATCGCCTCTGCGTCTTCGTTCAATATCAAAAAATTGGTAGTTCACACCCGTGAGTTCGTTGTGAGTGTTTCTTCCGATGTCAGTGCCAATCCTGTTTCGGAACTCAGGGCAATGGAATTCGGTGTTAAATGCGCTGCCACCTTTGCAGCAACTGGCAGGCTTAACAGCCGTGAGTTTGTTGATGAAACCGCAGCAACTTTGAATGAAAGCGCCTTTGGATTGCAGGAGGTTAAAAAGGTGGTTGATTTCATTCATGGCGAATATCACAGGCATGGAGCATCGGGGATATATAATGGGTATATTGTATGCATTCTGCCAACCATTATCTGTGAGGACCCGATAGCAACTGTTGGTCTTGGTGACACGGTTGCTGCCGCCACATTTTTAAGGGAACTTGAACTGCATATCATGCATGCATAGTTTTTCAACGGCCGATCTTAACCTTGATCATACACTTGACTGCGGTCAGGTCTTTAGATGGGAACGTGAGGGTGACCGCTGGGTGGGTGTGGTAAATGGAGAGGTCGTCCGCGCGTGGCAGGATTCTGTCAGTATGGAAGTATTGATCGATTCAAACCTGCCGCGGGATTTTTTTGTTGATTATTTCCGGCTTGATGATGACCTTCCATATATATTGGACAGTATTGAAAAGGACCGGTATATCCATGAAGCCATAGAAAGGTATCGGGGATTGCGTATTATCCGACAGGAGCCGTGGGAATGTCTGGTCTCCTACATGCTTGCAACTGCTTCGAGCATACCGACCATCAAAAAAAGGATATCACTGCTAAGCAGGATGTTCGGTGTTGAGATCGAACCCGGGTTTTACAGTTTTCCGGATGCTGGGACGCTTGCACATGCTGATGTGTCGGACCTTTGCGAGTGTAAACTGGGATTTCGCACCGGGCGTATCCAGAAAGTTGCACAGATGGTCAGCGGGGGTGAGCTATGTCTTGATGAACTCTTTGATATGGATTACCACCTCGCCAGAAAACGGCTGATGGAGATCGAGGGTGTTGGTGAGAAGGTTGCAGACTGTGTTCTTTTGTTTTCGTTTGAAAAGCTGGATTCGTTCCCTGTGGATACGCATGTCCGTCAGTTCGTCGAGAGATATTATGCTGATGACGGGTATTTTTGGGGGAAACTTGACACGCATAAGATCGGCGAATGGGGGCGCAGGTATTTTGGAGAGTTCTGCGGGTATGCTCAGGAATACCTGTATTATCACAGGCGAATCGAGCAGAAGCGAAGTAATGTTACCTGATATACAGTAATTCGCACTTTTATATACCAATCACTCATATAGTAGCCCATGGAACTGGTGTCCCTTGCCATCTATCTGGTCATCACGGGAGCGATCGTGGGCTTCGTCTCAGGACTCCTTGGGGTAGGCGGGGGTTTCATCATGGTGCCGGTGCTTCTCTGGCTCCTTGACATGACCGATATTGACCGCAGCATATCCACACAGGTGGTGTTTGGTACCAGTCTGGCGGTCACAACCGTCACTGCATTATCCGGTGCACGCACCCATCACAGGTACCATAAGATCGACCCGAAGGTCGTGGCATGTCTTGCTACCGGCAGTATTGCAGGCGCACAGCTCGGTGGGTTTCTGGCTCACAATACGGACTGGGAGGTACTTCGGTTCGGTCTCGGGATATTGTTGATGATAATAGGTTACCTGACGTTAACCCGGTATGAACAGTACGGCGGGTCAGGGACCGGTATACAGAATAAGTATCTGCTCATACCGGCAGGGTTTGCTGCTGGCACGATCTCGGCGCTCTTCGGGGTCGGGGGTTCGATCATATCAACACCCATCCTGATCTTCCTGTTCGGTTTTCCAATCCACATTGCAGTGGGAATATCATCCGCGCTCATAGTCTTTACAGCCACATCAGGAACCCTTTCATACATCATTCTGGGTCAGGGTATTCCCAATCTTCCTCCTTACTCCATAGGATATGTCAATGCTTTCATCTGGTTCTTTCTGGTTGTCACAAGCGTTGTTATGGCACAGGTGGGTGCGAAGGTTACCCAAAGGATAGATGCACAGAAGCTTCGCAGGATATTCGGTGTTCTTTTAATTCTAGTGGGCTTAAGGATGTTTCAGGGGTATCTTCCAGCTCTTTTTTAGTTGTTCGATTCCTTATTGTAATTGGTACAATAGTTTAGTGATGTTTAGTTTGAAATTAGTCAAAGTATCAAAAAAGCCATTTTATACTTAAATATAAAATAATAACCTTTATGTACGTTATATCTATAGAAACATAACGATTACTATGAAGCGCAATATTTTAATGATAACTACGATATTTGCAGTACTTCTTGTCGCATTTTCAGGTATTGGATGTGTTGACAACACGGATACTGCTGATGAACCGCAGGGTGTGTCAGAAGCTGAGAATGCTGAAAACACTGCAACTGAGACGCAGGATATTACAGTTTTAAAGATATTCCACGCGGGCAGTCTCACAGTTCCCTTTGAAGAACTGGAAGCCAGCTTCGAAGAACTTCACCCTGGGGTGGACGTCCAGCGAGAACCTGCTGGCAGTGCAGCATGCATCAGGAAGATAACAGAACTCGGTAGTGAGGCTGACATAATGGCTTCTGCGGACTACAACCTGATCCCAAAAATGATGATGCCGGATTTCGCAGACTGGTATGTGGCATTTGCCAAGAACCAGATCGTACTTGCGTACACTGATGACAGCAAATACAGCGATGAGGTCAATCAGGACAACTGGTTTGAGATTCTCCGAAGACCGGATGTGGTTTATGGTTTCTCCAATCCGAACGATGACCCCTGCGGCTATCGCTCACAGATGGTAACCCAGATGGCGGAGACGTACTACAACGATGACCAGATATACGACGACATCATGGCTGCCAATGTGGCAATGACAGTTTCCGAGGATAATGGCACGTACACCATAATGGTGCCGGTATCTGAAGACATCAATCCAAACACTGACAAGGTCATGGTTCGCAGCATGGAGGTCGAACTGTCATCCGCACTTGAGATGGGAGAGATCGATTACTTCTACATTTACAGGAGTGTTGCAGTACAGCACGGCTTCAAGTTCGTGGAACTTCCAGCACAGATCGACCTGAGTTCGATCGAGTATGCCGATACCTACAAAAAGGTTCAGCTCGAAATGGCAGATGGTACTGTGGTAATAGGTACACCAATTGTATATGGAATAACCGTTCCCAAAAACGCACCTCAACCCGAACTTGGTGTGGATTTCGTGGAATTTTTGCTGGGCGAGGAAGGACAGAA
>JAFGQV010000157.1 GCA_016935475.1 Methanosarcinaceae archaeon | reverse complement strand
TGTGCAGTGTTTGCTTATTATTATTTTGACTGCGGTAACCTCCAGGTAGCACACGGAAGGGCGCCTGCCGTCGCCACAGGGGCTTCCCGTGCACAGGATAATGCCGTTGTGATCGCATACCAGGGTGATGGCGACCTTGCCTCCATCGGGCTGAATGAGACACTTCAGGCAGCAAACCGTGGTGAGAAGCTGGCTGTGTTCTTCGTGAACAATACGGTCTACGGTATGACCGGCGGGCAGATGGCACCCACAACACTGGTAGGAGAAAAAACAGTCACCTGTCCGGAGGGACGTGATCCCAGGTATGCAGGGTATCCTCTCCACATGTGCGAGTTGCTCGATAACCTGATCGCCCCGGTGTTTATAGAAAGGGTTTCACTTTCTGATATTGAACACATAAGAAAGGCAAGGAAGGCTGTCAGGAAGGCACTGGAGATCCAGCGTGATGGCAAGGGATATACCTTTGTAGAACTCTTATCCTCCTGCCCGACAAACCTGAAACAGGACGCGGTCCAGAGTGCAGAGTTCATAAATGAGCAGATGGAAAAGGAATTCCCACTGGGCAATTTCAGGGACAGGTCAGCCGAGGTCGCAACTCTTGAACGTGATGAGAGCGATTTTAGCAGGGAATCCCTTGATAAGTTGTTCAACCTTCAAGGAGATGCATCCCCTGAAGCAATTGATGCACCTGATTTCGGTCAGGTCCAGCTTAAACTGGCAGGGTTTGGCGGACAGGGTGTCCTGAGTATGGGTCTGATCCTTGCACGCGCTGGCTGCAAGGACCAGCGACATGTTTCATGGTTCCCTTCTTACGGACCGGAGCAGCGTGGCGGCACGTCCAACTGTTCGGTGGTCATCTCAGGTGAGCCCATCGGTTCTCCGGTGGTTTACAAACCGGATCTGCTGGTGGCTCTCAACAGACCCTCCCTTGAGAAGTTCGCAGGTGATGTGAAAAAAGGTGGAGTGATCCTCTATGACGCAACAATTGGCGATTTCGATGGTCCTGACGGGGTGAGGACAATTGCAGTACCGGCACTTGAAATTGCCAAAAGCGCAGGTACGGAGAAGGCAGCCAATACAGCAATGCTCGGGGTGATCATGGCAATTGGAGATACAAAGCTCCCTGATGACATGTTCAGCGAGGCGATCAGTGAGACCTTTGCGAAAAAGCCGAAACTTATTCCGGTCAACCTTAAGATAATCAACGCTGGTGCTGAATGGGCAAAGAATAATATCTGATGTCAACCTGTATATTTATGGGTTATATACAGGTTTAAGCAGGTGAACAGGTTCACCTGCACAACTTTATCTGGTTGTGTTATTTGGCTTTGGGAGTGTCAATTATGGATGAAAGTAATGTAATCGAAGTTGATGATAAGAGCTGGGAAGAGATGGTTGAAAAGCAGGACAAACCTGTTGTTGTGATGTTCTACCTTACAACCTGCCAGCACTGTAAGGTAATTAAGCCATATTTCAGGCAATTTGCCAGCGAATTCAAGGATTCCTGCAAATTTGTAATGATCAATGCCCTGGATAATCAATGGACTTCTGGCAGATATGGAATTATGGCGACTCCCACTTTCAAGTTCTTGTGTGGGGGATCACTGGTAAAGGAAGAGGTTGGCGCTGTCCAGCCCGAAGCATTGAAAAGATCCATAGAATTATTCATTGAACATGGTGAGGAATGCGTTCTGAATAGGACTGCAGTGGATTATGGCATTTCTCCTTATGTCTGACTTAAGAGATTGAAAGCTTTTTATTCAAGAGCTTCTTTCTCTATGGCTTCCAGTAGCTTCACCGCCATTTCCCTTAGCTTGAACTTCTGTATCTTCCCGCTTGCTGTAAGTGGAAATGCATCCACAATAAAGACATGTTTGGGAACCTTGTAGCGTGCAATGCTGTTTCTGGCATAATCCCGTATATCTGCCTCGGTTATATCAGCACCTTTCTTAAGGATAACAAAAGCTCCAACGATCTCGCCGTACTTTTCGTCAGGGATCCCCACAACCTGGGCATCCTCGATCCCTGGCATGGTATACAGGAACTCTTCGATCTCCCTTGGATAGATGTTCTCGCCGCCCCGTATGATCATATCCTTGATGCGTCCTGTTATCCGGTAATAGCCATTCTCGTCACATGTTGCCAGGTCACCACTGTGCAGCCAGCCGTCGGGTTCGATCACATTTTTCGTTTCTTCCGGCATTTTATAGTAACCCTTCATCACGTTATAGCCTCGGCAGCATATTTCACCGACATGGTCCGGAGGTAATGTTTCCCCTGTTACGGGGTCCACGATCTTCGCTTCCACGCCCGGAAATGCGGTCCCGACCGTCTCCACCCTTAGCTGGACAGGGTCGTCCGTAGTGGTCTGGGTGATACCCGGTGAGGCCTCCGTCAGTCCGTAAACAATGGTGATCTCACTGCAATGCATGTCAGATATTACCTTTTTCATGGCTTCGATGGGACAGGTGGACCCTGCCATGATACCGGTCCGGAGAGACGAAAGGTCAAACATTTCGAACATCGGATGCGTAAATTCGGCAATGAACATGGTAGGAACACCATAAAGAGCCGTACATTTTTCTTTCTGGACAGCAGCAAGGACCCTGAGCGGATCAAATACTTCCAGCATTACCAGTGTTGACCTGTGGGTCAGGACCGCCATCACACCAAGGACAATACCAAAACAGTGGAAAAGAGGGACCGGAAGGCAAAGGCGGTCTTTTTCCGTGAACTTTTGCCGCTCGCCGATGGAATATCCGTTATTGATGATGTTTTTATGTGTCAGCATAACACCTTTCGGGAAGCCTGTTGTTCCTGAGGTGTATTGCATGTTGATCACTTCATCACTCTTTAACGTAGACTTGACCCTGAGCAGTTCATCGTCCGGGGTGTGCTGACCAAGCAACAGTAGTTCGTTTATGTTGTACATTCCGCGATGTTTTTCCTGACCGATGTAGATGACATGTTCAAGGTGCGGGAATTCATTGCTGTGCAGGCGCCCACGTTCACTGGTACGGAGTTCCGGCACAAGTTCGTAGACCGTGCCAACATAATCGGTATCCCTGAAGCGGTCGATAATAGCAAGGGCTTTCATATCCGATTGCTTGAGGATATAGGCCAGTTCATGGCTTTTGTAGAGTGTGTTCACAGTGACAAGGACAACGCCGATCTTTGCTGTGGCGAACATGTATGTCAGCCAGTCCGGCACGTTAGTTGCCCAGATGCCTACATGGTCCCCTTTTTTAATGCCGATCGCCAGCAGTCCCTTTGCCAGCCGGTTTACCCGGTCGTCAAATTCGCCGTAGGTAAATCGCAGGTTCCTGTCCGGATAGATCATGAATTCGTGGTCAGGGTCAATTTGAACCTGTTTTTCAAAAAGTTCGCCAAGGGTATCGTTTATAAGCTGCATTGGTATCACACTCTCTTAATTTAATTATCGGTTATTTTATGTTGATTTTCTTGTCGTTATCTTCGTCCTCTGGCAGGACAATGTGCTCATTTAGTGTATCCCTGAGATCACCTGTGATGGGAATTGGTTTTTTGAGATTGAAGTCATAATGAACCAGAACCGCCTTGCCTCTGGTCCGCAAAAGTCCGTTTTGCCAGGCTTCGTGCCCTATTGTAAAGGACGTGTTCCCAATTTTCAATATGTAGCTTTTGATCTCAACGTCCCTGCCATAAAAAAGCTCGCCGAGAAAATCATATTCGGTCCTTACCATGATCAATTTCCATTTATCAGGATTTACGGCCAGATCTGGCGTAAATAGGCGGAAGATAGGATTTCTTGCTTGCTCGAACCAGTTGGCAAGTACAATATTGTTTATGTGCCCCAGTCCATCCGTATTAGCAAATTGTGGTGTGACTCTTAGGTGAAACATATATATTTTCCTTATGGATATGATATTCACTCTGGTTTGATCACCATGATATCTTCATTTCAGCGTCTTTTAAAAACCAGTTTTCAAGCAGGTGTATGCACAACTGCCAGGATCTTTGCATTGTCATTACCTGAGGCATAAACATAATGGGGGACGATCGAATCATAGTAGATGCTGTCTCCGCCGGTAAGACTGTACTGTTCTTTACCGTAACATATCTCTATGTTTCCGGTAAGCACATAGATGAACTCTTCACCTTCATGTGATGATAGTTTGCATTCTTTTGAATGCGATGGATGTACGTCAATTACAAAAGGTTCCATGTGGCGGTCCTGTTTGTTGGAGCCAAGGGAAAAGAAATCCAGTGTACTGGTGCTGCTGCCCGGTGTGTTACCTGAGAAGCGGATTATGTTCTCGGACTGTCCGGAGCGCACCACCACGGGACCGGTCTGGGGGATATCATCCAGGAAAGTACCCAGACGGACACCCAGACTGCGGGCGATCTTCAAAAGCGGTGTCAGTGAGGGAACAAGCGCCCCACTTTCCAGTTGTTCTATCAGTTCCACGCTGGTCTGGCTTGAGCCTGCCAGTTCCTCCACTGACATTTCCTGCGCTTCCCTTACCTGCTTGATCTTGTTACCGATAACGTTTGTTTCTGTCATTTTCCTGATTCCTGATTATTTGTTGAAGGTAGCTGAGCGGAAGGTCCAATTAACACTTTGATTTAAATGGCTTTCTACCTCAAGGAGAAGCAGATGACCTGACATTTTTTCCACTAATACATACCCATGATAATGTGTGTCATGATAATTTTTGTCAACTTACTTATATTCTATGATTTTATTCGGCTGCACCTATTTGGGTAAAGTTTGGGAAAAGTGGTTTAATATCTAAAAAGAAGTTATTACGGGTGATAGAACATTCCTATAAAAATGATCCATCACAAATAATGTAGTATCGCGGGTTAGGAAGTGGGGGTCCTTTCCACAAGGTTAAACTATTTGTTTCAGGGATATGTGGGTTTTTTTATCTCACTTCAATAATCCTGAAGTTCCTGCCTGAAATCATGTAATGTCAGTTCCATCGTTTTTGGAATGAAATACAGGGTACTGCCACCATTGTCATCTTTTGTGATAACTCCGTTCTTGATCAGAACGTCCAGATGATGCCTGATGGTCTTGTAATCCTTATTCAGGGCTTTAGCCAGCTGGTGTGCGTTATAGGAACTACCGGTAAGACGGTTCAGGATCAATGCACGGGTCTTTCCTCCACGGGTGCCTTCGATCAGGTAACATAGAAGCTTCCTCTGTTTATTGGATTTCTTCAGTTCCTGTTTGAGTCTCACGTTCTCAGTAACATCCCTGGCTATGCCGTGTATTTCTGTTTTCGTGTTGTCACCTTTAATGCTCCTGACCTTTACTTCAACCCACCGATGCTCACCATTCCTGGACACAAGTTCAAGGATATCCGGTACATTCAATATCTCCCCGGAGGCATATTTTTTCTTGCGCTCGTCGCTAATCTTTAAACTCTCTGATGCCACCCATTTAGCAAAGTTATTCCCGATCAGTTCCTCTTTTTTTTGAGCCAAGAATCTGGCATCCTGCCTGATTGATCTCTAAAAAATTGCCATCATTATCGACCACGTACATGATGTCCTGAGCATTCTCAAACAGGTCCCTGTACTTTGCCTCGGATTCCATGAGCTCTTTATTTGATTGTTCTAATTTCTCCTGGTATTCCTTGAGTTCCTGCTGCATTCTTACTTTTTCATTTATGTTTCTCCCTATTCCCTGATACCCTACCGGACGTTCACCATCTTTGATCAATCGGCTCCTTATCTCCGCCCATATAAGTTCTCCACTCTTACTGACCATCTGGCGGATCATTGGATCCTCGGCAGGTTCGCCCAAAACCCTTTTTCTCATGGTCTCCTGGGTAAGTCTCCAGCTCTCAGGTGTAAACCATCTGGATGCATTAGTACCAATTATCTCTTCTTTAGTACACCCGAGAATCTCAATTCCGGTCTTATTTATATCCAGGATGTTACCTTCGGCATCATTCATGTATATGGCATCTACAGCGTTCTCAAACAGGTCCCTGTATTTTGCCTCGGATATTTTTAATTCCGATTCAAGTTTCTTTTTTTCCGAGATATCCTTAATAATAGCCACATATCGTTTTCTCCCCTTAATCTCGGTTTGTGAATGCGATATGTAAATGAATCTTGTTCCACCCTCTTTTGTTCTTATCTTGGTTTCATAGGATAAACCGGTCCCACATTCAAGTTCTCCCCAGCGCCCTTTAAGGAATTCATGACATTCTCTGGGAAAAACATCAATAAAAAACTGCCCGATCAATTCCTCCCGCGGCCAACCGGCAATCTTGAAAAACGATTCATTCGCGAACTCTATTCTGCCATCTTCGTCAACTACCGCAATGCCATCGATAGAAGACCTTATTATCGTTCTGAGATATTCTTCAGATTCGCAAATTTCCATGCATGCCTCTTTATTCTATATTCGGAACTTGCTTCATCCCGCAATTAGCTCAAATTTCTATAAACAACTTCTCTCCCTTTCGATTTCTGACCATCTCAACTAATACACTGAATTATAAGCTTCTAACAACTACCATAAAACCCTCAAAAAAATTATAACACTTACGTTAATTAAAAACTTTACTATTTGTATATCAGTAGAATAGAAATGCCTGCGTCCTAACCGACCAATATGCCCAATTAATCTGATTCCTGCCACGACCGACCTAACGGACCCGATCTATAAAAGTCAGGGTTATCATGGAACTATAAATTTTAACAATGGTATAACCGTGGTGATATAATAATAATAATGTTATAATAAGATTGATATAATAACGCTGACATAATAATGATGTAGCTTAAAATAATCACTAATAGCGAGTTAGAAATCCAGTCCTCTGTTCCTTAAATAACTGGCTGGGTCCTGGTGCAGATGAAACTCAAAATCCATACAAAATGAACAATGACTGACAGGAAAAAACTGTGGATAAATCAATTAGGATTCTCTTTTGCCGGGGTTACGCGGATACCCAGAACTATACGATTTAAAAAGGTGGTTGTGAATGATATCTCAGTGGATCCATAGTCATATTAAAAAAAATAACGGTGTTACTCTGGATAAACTGCGATCATCTGACAAAATGCCGGGAAAACGGGTAGAACAGCCTACCAGTGATATCAAAAAATTGCAGGGGAAAGAGGGGGAGATCCTGAATGGCATTGGCGATGCGATCGTTATTCTGGATAATGAACTGAATATCATCTGGACAAATGAGTTCGCTCTTAAGAAATGGAATGCTGTTCCCGGTAAAAAGTGTTACCAAGCAATCAGATCCCGGGAAGACCCATGTGCTATTTGCAATGCAAGAAGGACATTGACAGATGGGAAGGTCAGGTCATCGGAAGAGGATATTGTCGCAAAAGATGGTGCATATATCAATTTCATGATCACCTGCTCATTGATCAGGGACTCCATTGGAGAGAGAGATTGGATCGCCATTGTGTATCATGACACAACCAATCGGAAGAAGGCTGAGACAAGATTGAAAGATAGTGAGGAAAAATACCGTAATCTGGTTGAGAGGGCAAATGACGGGATCACTATCATTCAAGATGGATTGGTGAAATATGCTAACCCCCGCCACTCAGAAATAATGGGTTATACCATTGAGGAATTGATCAACACTCCTTTTACAGATTACATTCATCCGGATAAGCGCCCCATAGTGGCTGACCTCTACAAGCGACGCATGGCTGGTGAGGATGTCCCGAAAGTATACGAGACAGTAGTCAAACACAAAGACGGAACAGATGTTGATGTTGAATTTAATGCAGGCATAATCACATATCAAGGGGAAAAAGCTGATTTTGTGATCGTACGCGATATCACAGAACGCAAACTGGCTGATAACATACTGAAATTCAGGAACATCATCCTTTCGACCCAGCAGGAGACTTCACTTGACGGGATCCTTGTCGTGGATGAAAATCGAAGGATCATCTCTTTCAACCAGCGTTTTATTGATATATGGGATATTCCCGCAGAAGTAATTGAATCAAACTCTGATGAACGTGCATTGCAGGCGGTCCTTGATAAACTGGTTGATCCCGCTGAATTCCTTGATCATGTAGAATATCTTTATTCACATAGAAAAAAGAAGAGCCGGGAAGAGGTTGCCCTGAAAGACGGAAGGATACTGGACCGCTACTCCTCCCCCATGATCGGTTCCGATAAGAAGTACTACGGACGGGTATGGTACTTCCGTGACATCACCGAACGTAAACATGCCGATGAAGAAATTCGTACTGCTCACCAACAACTTTTTGACATTATAGAATTCCTTCCGGATGCCACATTTGTTTTCGATGCTGATAAGAAAGTGATTGCCTGGAACCGTGCCATTGAAGAAATGACAGGAGTAACGAAGGAGGACATCCTCGGGAAAGGCGATTATACTTAT
>JAFGQV010000156.1 GCA_016935475.1 Methanosarcinaceae archaeon | reverse complement strand
CATATCAGGCATTTGGATACCTCATTTTTGTTTTTTGATCATTATATAATTTATAAAATTATGTACCACAAGTAAATCCAACCTGATGGAGGATTTTCTTATATTGATCAATTGATAATCGTTTTTTACTGTTAAATATGTTTGTAGAAACTACAACTTCAGTTCTACTTTCTTCAGGGAATACCCCATGGCACACTCATCGTCGATGTTTCCCAGGATATTGGTGATAGTACATTTATCGCCATTCATGAGACCAAGAGGGTGGCAGAGTTCATACATGCTGCAATCGAACTCGTTACATTTTACAGGTTCGTACCTGATCCCAGCACCTTCGACCGCTTTTCTTGACCCTATCGTTGTTATTACCGGTGATTTGACAACTTCTACGACAAGCACACCTTTATCGTGAATAAAACATTCATGAAGAACACCGCGGCGAACATTTACGATCCCGTACCTTCGTCCAGTTTCAAGGTTCATACAGGTGTTTTTCATTTTACACTTCTGGCACTCCTTTGTCTCACCTTTAAATATAAATTCCACGCCTTCCTTTGCAAGCCGTGACCCAATAAGCGTTATTATGGTATCATTATTATCCATTTTGTTCATCACCCTGAAAAATCATGCAATCACTTTAGTAATTTTGGCGACTTTCTCTGCAGCACCGGGGGTTAAACCGGTTCCCAGTATCGTATACCTCTCTGGCCGGATCGTATGTGCAAGAACAAGCGCCTCTAATATATACTTATCTTCAATGTCAAGTTCATCGGCACTCGTAGGTGCTCCAATCGTCTTCAAGCCATCCCTTATCTTATTCCAGTCGCCACCGTGCAAATACATCATCATTATCGCACCAACACCACACTGCTCACCATGAAGGGCTGGCTCCGGTGCGACCATATTCAATGCATGGCTGAACATATGTTCCGAACCTGATGCAGGTCTTGATGAACCTGCAATGCTCATGGCAACACCACTTGACACCAGTGCCTTGACAACCATACGCACGGAACTTTCAAGATCGGGTTTTATTGATTCGGCGGAATCGAGTATTATCTGTGCGGTCATTATGGAAAGAGCTGCAGCATACTCACTGAACGGCTCATTCCTTAACCTGTATGCCAGTTCCCAGTCAAGAACTGCCGTATAATTTGCGATTATATCGCCGCATCCTGAAGCAAGAAGATGGTATGGCGCCTCAGCTATGATCTCTGTATCTGCAATAACGGCTATGGGCGAGTTTGCATGAATGGATGTGGTCTTTCCTTTATGGATAACAGATGCCCTGGATGATACGATCCCATCATGGGACGCTGCTGTCGGAATACTCATAAACGGTATGTCAAGTTCAGTGGCAGCAAGTTTTGCCACGTCAATGGACTTCCCACTTCCCACACCCAATAGATAGGCGATGTTGTTTTTGGCTGCCAGTTCTTTGATACGTTTTACTTCTTCCAGAGATGCTTCACTTGAGATCACCAGATCCACATGGTGGCCACGGTCCTCTATTGCATCATAGACTATGTCGCCAGCTATCTTTTTGGTATAATTGCCTGTTATGATCAGCGCATTATCGCCAAGTTTCAGGTCGTCACATACCTTTACCACATCATTGATGACACCATTACCCGTGACAATATCCCTGGGAAGCTGCATCCATTTCGTTCTATTATTTGTTTTGATCAAACCAATACCTGCATACAAATTTTATATCATTATCGAATAGTATAAGAGCATAATTATATTATGCTATATTTATATTATTGGTATTATAGTGTCTTGGAAGTGGCGGTCCATATAAACCTATATCCACGATCCATGGTATGAATTATTAACTATTAATCCTATTAGGAGATTCCTGTACTGGTGTACAACGAACGGATTAACTATGATTTCCTTGATAGATAAAATTTCGCAATTTGTAAGCACATATTATGTAGACCCCATCATATACGATAGTGGATACAATCCAATAAACACGATCACCTGGGCACTTGTACTGGGCATATGTATTTTCGGGGTAGTAAGATTACTTGAAAGGATAAAAGTTACGATCAACGAACGTTTCATCCTTTCTGTTATGCCTTTTGTTGTTGCAGGTTCATCCCTCCGCGTCATCGAGGACGCAGGCGTGTTCAAACCACCTCTTCAGTACCTGTTCATAACACCTACCATCTATTTTGTGGTATTTGCTGTGACAGTTGTGTGCCTGCTTGTTTCAAGGTGGCTGCATAATGCAGGAAAGGTAAAAGATCTTCATGCAACATTTGCTGCATTCGGGACTATATGGTTTGCTGCAAATGTTCTCGTGCTGCTTTGTGTGGAAGACATCGTCCGCCCATACGTACCGGTCTTGATACTGGGTGGGGGAACCTTGATCGCGTTTCTGGTCTATAAGCTTACGGAATATGGCGGTTTTGCACTTCTGTCGAACCGGTTGAACCTCTCCATCCTGTGGGTGCACCTGCTGGACGCATCGTCCACAATTGTGGGAATTGACATGCTTGGATACTATGAAAAGCATGTTGTTCCAGCATATCTTATCGACCTCACCGGAACTGCAATCGTTATGTACCCCTTGAAACTTGCGATCTTTTTACCGGTACTGTACCTGCTTGATAGCCAGTTCGATGAGGATGATGAATCGCAAACCTTAAAGACGTTTGTAAAGATGGTTATCATTGTACTGGGATTGTCCCCGGCATGCAGGAACACCATCAGGATGACATTCGGGATATGAGCATTATGGAAGGCATTTATAACGAAGAAGTGGAAGGTAATTATTTCAGATCCATCCAGCCGCAACTGCTGGTCGTTGTGCTGTTATTTGTATTATCAACCGTAGCAGGATACATTTATTCGTCCATGAATCCAGGATCTGCCGAACAGTTGATGGAAGAGATGGGAGGAATTGTGGACATCATCAAGGACATGTCGCCTATCGGGATAATGCTGTTCATTTTTTTCAACAACGCAGTGAAAAGCTTAATTGCAATACTTCTCGGCGCTGGTTTTGGTTTACTCCCCATTCTGTTTGTCACATTCAACGGCTACATGATAGGTGTTGTCTCCTATGTTGTGGCAAGCGAAAAAGGATTTGCATACGTGATATCCGCGATCTTACCGCATGGCATAATAGAACTTCCCATGATCCTGATATCCGCCGCCATCGGCTTTCGGATCGGATACGAGACATACTGTTCAGTGATCGGCAGGCAGTCAAACATCAAGCAGGAGTTCATGCGCGGTGTTAAATTCTATTTCCACTGGATAATGCCGTTGCTGTTTGTTGCGGCAGTTATTGAGACGTTCATAACACCACTGGTAATCCTGATGATATCGTAGCTACAGATATTGCTTTTTGGTTTTATGCAACGTTTGCAGAAAGCCTGAATCAAACCTTTTATTTACTCCAAAATCCATTATGACAAAAAAGCGAGGGCAGAACATGATTGACAGGAAAGAGATCATTGAGATCGTTGAAGGTTATGATACGGATAATATAAAGATCGGAGCGGTAGCATCCCATTCCGCACTGGACGTCTTTGATGGTGCAGTCGAGGAAGATTTCAGGACGCTTGCAATATCACAGGCAGGGCGCCAGGATACATACACGAAGTATTTCAAAGCACAGCGTGATCCATCAGGAAAGGTCATCCGCGGAATTGTGGATGAGGATGTGGTGTACGGTAAATTTAATGAGATACTTCTCCCCGAGAACCAGAAAAAGCTGGTCGATGAAAACGTATTGTTCATCCCGAACCGCTCGCTCACTTCCTACTGCAGCATCGACAATGTGGAAAATGACTTTGCTGTCCCGCTTGTCGGGAGCAGGAACATGCTGCGAAGCGAAGAGCGCGGGATGGAGCGTGACTACTACTGGATACTGGAAAAGGCAGGTCTTCCCTTCCCTGAGCGGATCGATAGTCCTGAGGATATCGACGAACTGGTCATGGTGAAGCTGCCCCATGCTGTAAAGAAACTTGAACGTGGTTTTTTCACTGCAGCAACGTACAAGGAATATCTTGAAAAATCACAGGCACTGCTGAGTCAGGGTGTCATTACTGCAGAAGCACTTGAAAACGCCAGGATCGAGAGGTACATCATCGGTCCGGTATTTAATTTCGATATGTTCTATTCACCCATCGAGACCGAGATGAGCAAACTCGAGATACTTGGCATTGACTGGAGGTTCGAGACCAGTCTGGACGGGCATGTGCGACTTCCGGCCCCACAGCAGATGACGCTTGCAGAACACCAGCTCACACCTGAATACACGGTCTGCGGACACAATTCAGCGACGCTTCGGGAATCACTGCTGGAAGAGGTCTTCAGACTTTCTGAGAAATATGTTGAAGCCTCCAAGAAATACTATGACCCTGGTGTTATCGGACCTTTCTGCCTCCAGACATGCATCGATAAGGACCTGAACTTCCATATATATGACGTTGCACCCAGGGTCGGGGGCGGGACCAATGTCCACATGTCCGTGGGTCATCCATATGGAAACACACTCTGGCGTAAACCCATGAGCACCGGGCGGCGTGTTGCGTTTGAGATAAGAAGAGCAATTGAGAGCGGGAAACTCGATCAGATCGTCACATAGATATAATCTGTATGACCTGCATATTCTTCGGGTGCGCCCGGAGAGTATGGACCGGTATCAAAAGCTGTGGGTATTTCAAGAATTTTCATCGTAACAGACGTATGAATGGTTTTTTGCGTGCTGTGTTGCATAACTCTAGCATAATTGAGTCAATCCTCTATTTTTTTGCTATGCTTCTCCATATTGTTTCATCTTTTTGTACGT
>JAFGQV010000155.1 GCA_016935475.1 Methanosarcinaceae archaeon | reverse complement strand
GTGACCGCAGACGCTGCTTACCGGGCATTGCTTGACAGGGGTGCGGACGCAGAACTGATCTACATAGCAGATAACTTCGACCCTCTTCGAAAGGTCTATCCCTTCCTTCCGGAAAGTTACGCAGAGCATGTTGGAAAACCGTTGTCAGAGATACCATGCCCCTGCGGAGAGTGCAAAAACTATGCCGAACATTTCCTGAAACCATTCTTTGAGGCGCTGGAGCGTCTCGGGATCCATCCGAAGGTATACAGGGTCGACGAACTCTACAAGAACGGTGCGTACACAGAGGCGATCAAAATCGCACTCATCAAACGGGACGAGATCGCAAGGATAATCGAAGAACTGACCGGCAAAACGATAGCTTCCGACTGGAGCCCATTCAACCCGGTATGCAGCAGCTGCGGAAAGATCAACACCACCAGGGTGACCGGTTTTGACGCTGACGCAGAGACCGTGGACTATACCTGCTCCTGCGGACATTCGGGTACCGTATCAATGAAAGGTGGTGGCAAACTAACCTGGCGCGTGGACTGGGCTGCCCGGTGGAAGATTCTTGGCGTGACCGTGGAACCCTTTGGAAAGGACCATGCATCAAAGGGAGGTTCATACGACACAGGTATGCGAATATCAAGGGAGATATATGGGCACGAACCGCCACATCCCATCGTGTACGAGTGGATCATGCTCGGGAAGAAAGGTGCGATGTCATCCTCTACAGGTGTCGTGGTCTCGATCTCGGATATGCTGAAAGTGGTACCACCAGAGATATTGAGATATCTTATCATCAGGACCAAACCCGAAAAGCACATCCAGTTCGACCCCGCTCTACCGCTTCTGACACTGGTTGACGATTACGAGAGGTTGAAATCCAACACAAACCCAACAGGATACGATGCGCGTGTCCTTGGGCTATCCCATGCAACCGGTATCTGCCATACGGACCTTCCATTCAAGCACATGGTCACCATCTACCAGGCTGCGAATGGTGACTTTGGCCAGATAATGAAGATCGTGGGGAGGTCAGGATACGATATTGGGAATGAGAAATGCATAAGGGAACTTGCAGATAATGTGGGAAACTGGCTTGAGATGTATGCACCGCCCTTTGCAAAGTTCAGTGTAAAGGAAACACTTCCTGTCCAGGCTGCAACGCTTTCGGAAATACAGAAGGCGTTCCTTGGTGCGTTTGCAGAGGTCATGGACGAAAGCGGCGAGTTGAGCGGTGAGGATTACCATAATCTTGTTTATTCTGTAGCAGAGGAAGGTTCTCCGATACAAGCAAAGATGGTGCAGGTCCCTGGAATTGAGCCGTCAGGATTGAGTGTGGATCCAAAGGACATGTTCAAGGCAATTTACGTTGCATTGCTCGGACAGCAGTCAGGACCCAAGGCGGGCTGGTTCCTGTCGTCTCTTGAGAAGGATTTCCTGGTGGAGCGCTTCAGGAGCGCTTCGACCTATAGACCTTAGGAAGCATGGGTCCGGCATCAACACCAAAGTCTCATTTCCTGGCATGGGAGCAGGAATACAGCCATGTGATATGGGGAGGACCGAGGTTGATCGATGTGGTACGGACCCACCTGGCTCCGGCAAGCCGCGTGCTGGACGCAGGGTGCGGGAACGGGCGTTATCTTCTGCCATTGTCACGGGTGTACCGTACGGTGGGGGTCGATGTTTCAGCCACAGCGGTGAAAATATCGAAGTCGTATCTTGAAAAAAGCAACCTCTTTTCTGAGTATGCAGTTTCTGCCATACATCACCTGCCCTTTGCTGAAAAATCCTTCGATGCAATTGTGTGTTTTGGTGTCCTCCAGCACCTTTTTGAGGATGAGAGGCGCGCTGCACTGGATGAGTTCAGGAGGGTGCTGGTGCAAGGCGGTTTGCTCTTTGCTGAGGTACTGGGGGTGGAAGACATGAGGTACGGGGGAGAGGAGGTCGAGCCTCATACCTTTTTGCGCAGGAACGGGATAATCTACCATTATTTTACCGCAGAAGAGATGACATTGCTTCTGGATGGTTTTGAAATCATGTCAGTCAGGGACGTAAAAAAGGAAAAAACATTCCGGGGTAGATCGTACACCCGTCACAGGATACATGCTGTTGCGCGTCTTAAGGATCAGAACGCCAGTCCGAGATAATGGAGCAGGATAATGAGAAGCGCCCCGATAGAACCTGCAATTGCACATGTCAGGATAACGACCCAGCTATAGGCAATCCCGAGACCGAACACAACGTTTGCAACAACCAGCATTACAAGACCCACAACCGTGTTTATTAGCATGTGCTTGACAGTCTTTAAAATCTTGTACAGCAGTATTGCTGCGATTATCGCAACCAGAAAAACGGTTAGTTCTGTTATTGGCATGTTTATCCCCTTTAATATTAAAAACTGTAATATTTAATGGTTGCTATCAGGCGGATTACACTACGGGATTTGGCAAGGGTTGGTAACCACCTCAGATTCAAAGCAAGAATTCGTTTTTTTAAGTATATGAAGACCTTGTACTATTATTACGGGGATAGTGACTAGTTCTATGTAAAACAAAAAGGAGAAAGGTATGGACAATTCAGTTCTAAATATTATTGCGAATTTTGAATATTTATTTAAATATACTCCCTTAGTTCCTTTATCGAGGACAAAATGACGGCAGGATATATTTGGTCTAATTTTTGTTGTTTAATTATTCTTGCAAACATTTTGTCCGGTAAAATAATATCGCAATAGGGTATAGCAATTGATAAGTGAAAAACATCAAAAATATCATTTATAGTTATACTCCTATCAAAATTACTTTCACTAGAATATGACAAACTAAATGGCACATAAAAAGTAGGAATTTCTTCAATAAAATCCACAAAATCTTTTTCTGTCCAATTTTCAAAAATTGAAATAGAGACATTTAATTCAATGCATATTTCTACGATTTTTGGTGATAATACCGACATCATATTTCTTGCCAAAACAAATTTATGTCTTCTTTGTTTATCTTTAACTACACTTGCATACCAAGAACGTTCATCTTCAAGTTCTTTTATTTTATCAATATATGAATTTTTTTCATTAACATCAACCATTCTTCTCAAGGACTCTTCAAAAATCTCTGGGCTATCTAGCCATTCGATTATTATATTCTTCACACTTTCAGGCATATCCCCAGTAATTTTTGGTCTTCCTCCAAGCATATGTGATATACCTTTTTTTATTACAAAATCTTTAATGTTGATTGTGCAAAAACCGAGCCTTCTTAATATTGCATTTCTAATTTCAGCGTCTGTTATGCAAGAAAAAGGTAAGATTGTATACCCTTTTGAAACATTGGACATAAATTCAATCAATCTTTCCCGTCTTTTGGAATCTCGCATCTTACGTGTTTCGATCAAATGATTTATAGATAAAGGAAAGATTATATCATCTGATTGTGAAGCTTTTCTAACAATTTCACACACTTTTATGATATCTTTATCTTTAGTTTTTCCAAAATAAGCTTGAGCTAGATTAATCCAACCATGTTGATCTAAGTAAACTATTTTTTGAGACATTCGTTATATACATTGACGGAATCAGTTATTTATCTCTAATGTTAGCTATCCACTCCTTAAAGGAAGTGCCGGGATAGATAACATAACCATCCAAGAGTTCCAACAAAATCTTCCACAGAATTTGACTGAGGTACAAAGACTGCTGAAAGAAAACCGCTATACACCGAAACTGGTAAAGAGAGTGCTCATCCCAAAAGATAACGGTAAAATGAGACAACTTGGAATACCTACTGTAAGAGACAGAGTAATTCAGTAGGCATTGAAAAACATACTTGAACCAATCTTTGAAGAAATATTCTTAGCCCAGAGCCATGGGTACTGACCCAACACAGATGCCCCGGATATCTAATCCGCTTGGTCCGTGACAAATTGTAATTGCAAATCTTGATGGCTTTCTTTTAAAAATCGTAATATATCCAGACTTTTCACACAGGATGTACTTTTTACACAAAGCCTATCAGGCGATTACACATCCCCATTCCTTAAAGCGTCGGTAAATTCGCGAAGGATATTTTCCAGATGCTCATGACCAGTGTATTCTTTAACCTGTATGTCAGGGTTCCCGAGGATCATGGCTGAAACATTTGCCTGTGGATCATGCAGGCACAGTACAGGCAGCCCGTGCCCCAGAGCCCGGCAGATCTCATAGCCCACGCCTATGGATGGGACCGTGACCTCAGCGATCAGGCAGTCACTTATTTTCAGCATTTTCATATCGTGCCCGTAGATCTCCTGGTCGGTCATGCTTGATTCTGTCTCATCGATATTTTCATCAGCCACATGCAGGGTTGTGACATCGAATCCCAGGTGGTTCAGGAGATCGCAGATGTGCTGATACACAGGCAGCATCCGGCGACCACCCCGTATGGACCCTGAGAAAAATACCTTCATAAGACACCCCGGAAATAATGCCCTTTAGTGTAACCTTCTGTTATGTCCTTGCAGGACCTTCGCACATATTCACCCTCCTCAAAGCACCTATCAAGAGCACTCCTGTACGCCTTTGTGATCCTCTCGATATGGTCGGGTTCAAGTGTTCGTGCATCGATCCGGATACTTGAGACACCGGTCTTAACTATCTCCGGAATATCCTCAAGCAGGCACAGTTCCTTTGAGTTCAGCAGGTGGGTCCTGCAATCCTTATCCATCCTGATGGGAAATGCATACCCTTTCTCGTCCGTAAGTTCGAACTCGCTGTCTTTACATGGTGAAGTACATGCATCCTCACCTCCGAGTATCCCGCCAACCAGGCAATGCTCGGATTCCATGAGGGTCAGGCGTCCGTGAACGATACACTCAACCGTGCCGGATGGTGTGATCTCTTTTATCTGCCCGAGGGTCAGTTCCGGTGACAGTACGACCATTGATGCACCGTGGTTAAGGAAAAATCCAAGGGACTTCCGGTTGAACACATTGAGCGGGCTGTCAGCTATTATTGAAAGTCCTGCCTGCTTTGCAAGTCTGAACACCCCGAGATTGGACACCAGCACCCCATCAGCACCGGATGTTTTTGCAGTTGAAAGTATTTCCCTGACCAAACCCATTTCTCCATCCTTAACGATCCGTGGTGTATCCAGATATATCTTTTTCCCGGTCGCATGTACATGCTGCACAGCCTCTTCAAGACCCGGAGTCCCTGAGCTGCGGCACATCTCGCTTCCGATGTATATCACATCCGCACCACCTTTAACTGCACTTCGAACGCCATCAAAATCGGTCACACTGACGGATAGCAGGGTTTTTCCGGTTGTATCTACTTCAAATGATGTTCCTTCAATGTAGGGAATACGTGGTAAACGTCTCCATCTTGCTATTCGCATTGCTTCAAGGTGGGATATTGCCTGGTTCCTGACATCATTCAACTGTCCCATGGGTACGAATATATCGTCTTCAGCCTCGATCTTGATGGCAACGGTCTCAAAAACAGTGTTCCCAAGTTTTCCCAGTTGCTTTTTGATCTG
>JAFGQV010000154.1 GCA_016935475.1 Methanosarcinaceae archaeon | reverse complement strand
TGAAAACAGAAACTCATTTGGGAAGTATTTTTAAAAATATGTTGTCAAATTAGAAAAGGAGTTTTAGAAGCTAATTTGATAGCCTCCCCCTTATATTAATGAGAATCCAAAACACTTAAACGCTTGACCATCAAATAGCACGCAGATGAAAGAAGTAGAACTCCCTGACCCTTATACGATCCCGTACAAAGGAATATATGCGGTATGCGATCCCAACAACGAATACGCTGAGATCATCGAGCATTCCAATTGCTATGGCGGTGCAGCATGGTCGCAGTACCACTATTCACGTGCGCCTCTTGTACTTAAGGCAAGGATGCTCGGAAATACGGGCAGATATCTTGTGAAGACCGGGACATCGAACCTTGTCCTTGAGGCTTCTACAGCTGCGGCAGGCATTGAATCTGTGATCGTGAGCGGCAGGGAGGTCAGTATCACCTATGCAGGACTTGGCGGCGGGGGAGTCGGTGCGACCAAATGCAGGGCAATTGCCAAGGGCGTGATCTGTCATGATATTACCGAATCAGGAGGCGGACGGGCGGCAAAGGGGACCATTGTAGTTCCAAGACGGGAGCGCGTGCTGGTCGGGATCGATGATACCGATACAAAGGAAGAAGGTGCCACATGGTCGCTGACCCATAATATTGCAAGCCAGCTTGACTGCATCGATTCCGTGTACCTGTCGCATTCCCTTGTACAGCTTTTCCCGGTGGCTGCGAGGACCCAGAACTGCGTGTCCACTGTGCTTGAATTCGGATGCGTGGATGCTGCTGCGAAGGAGGAGCTCCTGCAGGGGATCAAAGCTGCACTGTTAAAATACAGTGTCTCTGATGAGACCGGAATGGTCGTCCTTTCCGATTTTGATGCAAAGGACATTTACGAGTACAGCAAAAAGTGCAGGAGCGGCGAACTCACCAAGGACTACGCGATGGATTATGCAAGGGATCATGGCGTTGAGGTATGGATTGACGGCAACGGTGTGATCGGCGCCCTTGCTGCCCTCCCGTGGTTCGCGAGACCTGGTGAATCTGTCAATCTGGGCGCTGAGCTGCCGTGAGCATGGAACACAAAGATGAAATAAACAATGACATCAACAACAATTATAAGCGGACTTGAAGCATTATATCTTGCAGCCGTTGACAGCAGCGTAGAACTGGTCACGGCTGTTGCAGGTTATCCCATAACCAATGTGATGGAACGTTTTCTTAGAAACGGGGGAGATACGGGTATTGATGCCAGGTGGATGACCAATGAAAAGGCAGCACTTGAAACTGCACTGGGTGCGTCCGTCTCAGGTCGGCGTGCACTGGTACTGAGCAAACATGTGGGAATGAATGTGCTGGCTGACCCACTGGTGACATCCGCGACCCACACCATCGGCGCCGGCTTGGTGATCTTTGCAGGCGACGACCCGGGTGTTGCAGCATCCCAGAACGAGCAGGATTCCAGATGGTATGGAAGCCTTGCAGAGATCGCGGTCTTTGACCCTGCCACCCCTGAGGATGCATACAGGGCGGTTATTAGAGGGTTTGAACTTTCCGAAAGTATCAGGGCACCTGTGATCGTGAGGATCACCTCCAGGCTGGAAACAGGTGAAGGTGAGGTTGAGAGGATCGAAAGCGGGAAGAGTGGGAAGCAGAAGGCGGTCTTTGATAGGTCGATATGGGAGCTGACCATGCTCGGGAAGCACCAGCGTTACCATCTGAAGTCGTACCCGGTCCTTGTGGATGAAGCCGAACATACGCCATTGAACAGACTCAACATCGGCGGTCACGGTCAGGATGTCGGGATCATCTCATCAGGATATCCCTCTGCTCTGGTGGACGGGGTCCTGGAGACGGATGGGAGATGGGGTGGTGTATCGCACCTTGCCCTTAATATGGTGAACCCGCTTCCTTTCGATAAGTTACGCGAGTTTTTGAAAAGGCACAGGCATGTGCTTGTTGTGGAGGAGACCGAACCGTTCATTGAGTCGCACCTGTGCGTGCTTGATAATGTGCTCGGGAAAAGAACGGGGCATATGCCATACGGTCAGGTCGATGTGGAGCATATCGAATACGCACTTGAGCATATCCATGAGGATTCGGTGGTAAAGTACACGGATATCCAGACGATCAAGAGCAGGGGACCGCGCTCTCTCTGTGATGACTGCCCCTACATTCCGCTGTATCATATCCTGCATGATATGGATGTGCCGATTGCGGGAGACATCGGTTGTTCGGTGCGCAGCGGTCCTGAACCCCTGAGTGCGATAGATACCTCTTTTGCCCTTGGTTCTGCAGTGACGGTGGCATGCGGGTTTGACAGGAAGGGAATCGCGGTCATCGGTGATTTCGGGATGGCACATTCCGGCATTGTGGGACTTGTCAATGCCGTATACTGCGGTTTTGATGTGCTGGTCATCGTTCTCAAGAACAGGGTCGCTGCCATGACAGGTGGTCAGGACGCCCCTGATCTCACGGATGTCGTGCGCACTCTGGTCGGGAACGTCTCGGTGTTCGATATCGACAGCAGCCCCTCAGATGATCTCAAACACCTGATCGAGAAAAAGCTTGGCGAGCGCGGGGTTTCTGTTATTTATGTTGAGGGAAAGTGCAGGAAGTACTGACTGATTTTTTAGTTTTGTTGTCACAAAAATGTGGTGGGGAAATCGGTCGTATGAGGTTGGAATTTTACCCCTCGCATGGAACGTCGGGGTAATAGGTAACATCAAAAGACTGAACTCTTGCTAACAAGGGGCAATTTTTTTGTTTCAGCTCATCATCTTAAAAAGAATTAAAAATTAGAACAAAGTGATCATTGGAAAATAAAAAACAAATCAAACATCCAATAGTTCTGGATGTTCTTCAAGTGCTCTTGTCACTTCGTAAGCTACTGCTCCATAACTACCAAGTCCATATGTTCCCACAATATCTGGTTTCTCTTTCAGTTCTGTGTGCTCTTCAGTTAAAAAACGCCCTCTTGAATCTCGAAATCCATAATTAAGAACTCGATCTTCTTCTGTCAATCCAATATTTCCTAACGTAAAAAAATAACCCATCGTCCAACCCCTTAAGTTAACGATACATGGAGGGATTAAAAGTTCTTTAGGATTGAGATGTTTTGGGAGCTTAAATTCTCTTCTAGATTTTTTATAAATAAATATTGTAATCATACCTTTTATGAAAGGGTCTTTTGTTTCGATATTTGTCTTTATCACCTTTCCGTAAAAATAAATGGAGTCTCTTGGCTGTATTACAAAAACATCTCCAACTTTTGGCTTTTTTCTTGATCTTTTAATTGGTAGAAGTTCATCTGTCATGTGAGTTTTGTTCTTATCCATCAACATCCTTCCTATGCTTCATACTTTTTCGATTTCATCCGGCAAGAACACTGCCATTTTAGGATTATAAACATCGTCACAAAACTCAACTTCATAAGCTTCATTTGGTTTAGTAAAAGCAGCAATAATAGCGCCAATATCTCCTTTTTTGATGCCTTCTTCAGGTATGTCTTTTTTCGTTCTTACAACTTCAAGTTCTGAAAATTTCACTTTTTCACTCCATTTAATCAGATGGCAATGTTGCAAAACTGTCTCTCAACATTCCAATTATCTGGTTTTTTATCAGCACGAAACCATTCCATTCCTTCTTTAATCCATTTATCACGATATTCTTTGTAAGAACATCCTCTGCTCTGATCATCAAAACCATATTCAAACCCACAACATGGACATATTTCATAGGATGGGTTTTTTCCATCTTTGTCATAAGGTGGTTCGTCCAAGCCATCATACCCACAAACTGGACAGATGCATACGTTTTCATTCTCTGAAATAAAATTCACCTTTTATCATATATGAACTTTAATTATTAACTTTTATGCAAAAATATCTTAGAACGCTTAAACTTTGTTCTGTTAATTATTAATCAATTTTCCCACCGCCGAAGTACCCAAATTCACATCCCAAGTCTCCATTATCCTCTTCTTAATCCCCTGAAAAGTACTCCTAGAAACTTCCAATGCTTCAGCCTGAATATGTTTTCTCTTCAAAACCCCAACCGCCCCCTCAAACATCTTTTCACGACTTGTATTCAAACTCGAATCCAAGTTTGTTTAATGCGAATATTGACATTATCATCACACAGCAGATGAAAAAAACAGCCACATAACATGCGATGTCATAATAAAAATGATTAACACTGGCAAACCCCACATCCACATAAGAGAACAGGCTTATCGGTTCATTGTATAACGGATACAGGTACATAAGCCCCCCTTCATCCATATCATCCAGCAGCAGGTGTGAAAGGAACGCAGCCTCAGCAAAGATACCTAAGAACGCTGCTTTATCGAGATCACGATATACAACATACCCAATTATTACTGCCAATGTGAATGCAAAATAGCTGAACATCAGCGAATGAGTGGGTATGAACCAGAACATGGTATGGTGTAAATTACCATTTACAAAATAATTGTAAACTGCGGGAATATCCGGTACCAGTGAACAGAAACCCCCTACAATTATTAACAACATAATATTCAAATTGTCCTTCAGATTCAGTTTGTGATAAAGGTTAGACCGGACTGTGGTATAAACTGCAATCCCGCAAAAACAGTACATGAAGAACATAAAATGTGCTATGGGGTAAGGCATCGATATAATATTAGTTCTGAAATATATAAATGTATTTAGGGATCAGGTCTCTTTCCTCGAAGAGGACTATTTATAAAAAAAGATAGCCCGGCACGGATTCGAACCGAGGTTGCGGGATCCAGAGTCCTGCATGATTGACCACTACACTACCGGGCTGCTGTGAATGCAT
>JAFGQV010000153.1 GCA_016935475.1 Methanosarcinaceae archaeon | reverse complement strand
TGAAGCTCTTTTACTAATGAATCCGAAGCTTCAAAACCTTCGTTCAATACCACAAATGCCTTGACGATCATACCCCGGATATTATCCGGTGACCCGATTACAGCGGATTCCTGCACCGCAGGGTGTTCAAGGAGAGCACTCTCCACTTCAAAAGGTCCGATACGGTATCCTGAACTTTTGATGACATCATCATCACGACCAACAAACCAGAAGTATCCATCTTCATCCATGTATGCCTTGTCACCAGTGTAATAGAAACCATTCTGGAAAGATTTCTCATTTTCTTCATCGTTATTGAGATACTCGACAAGAAGTCCGACTGGTCGTGGATCAAGTGAAATTGCCATCCTGCCTTCCTCCAAGGTTTTTACGGGTTTTCCATTATCATCGTGAAGTTCAACATTCCATCCTGGAGATGGCTTTCCCATTGAACCGGGCTTGTTCTCCATACATGAGAATGATGCAACTGCACAACATGTCTCTGTCTGCCCGTATCCTTCATAGATAGTAAGACCGGTACCTTCCCTCCAGACTTTTATTACTTCAGGGTTCAATGGTTCCCCTGCACTGCAACAATGTCGAAGCTGTGTCAGATCGAACTTGCTCAGGTCCGCGAGAATAAGCATCCTGTAGACGGTCGGCGGACAACAGAATGTTGTTACTTCATACTCTTCAATAAGTGGGAGGAGCTCTGTTGCCTTGAACTTTCCACGGATATCGTATATCAGAAGGCATGAACCTGCGATCCATTGACCGAATATCTTACCCCATGCACATTTTGCCCACCCGGTATCAGAAAAAGTAAAATGGAGGTCGTTCTCTGTTATATCCTGCCAGAGTTCTGCGGTTACTTTATGACCCAATGGATAACTGTTGTCATGAAGTGCCATCTTGGCTTTGCCTGTTGTCCCTGAAGTAAAGTAAATGAGCATTGGGTCCGTTGAACGGGTGAGCGCAGGAATGGAAACCGAATGATGGGACACTGGAGCAGGATACAGAAGTTCGTATGGGAAGCTTGCCCAACCGTCCAGTTCTCCATCAACGAGCATACGTGATGTCAGTGTAGAGCAATGTGCACATACCTCCTCAACCTTGTATGCATTTTCCATGTCAGTTATTATCATCTTGAACTTGCCCTGATTGACCCGGTACTGAAGATCACTTGGAGTCAGAAGCGTTGGGCATGGGCACACAACGGCACCAAGTTTGATCAATGCAATGACAAATATCCACCATTCAGGCACCCGGTTAAGCATTATGATTACCCGGTCCCCCTTGTTAATTCCGTATTTGAGAAGAATATTTGCTGCCTGGTTGGAAAGTTTCATCAGGTCCCTGAAGGTGTACTTCTTTTCTTCACCTTGTTGATTGACCCAGATCATTGCAAGTTTGTTGCGGTCTTCCTTTGCCCATGCATCAATTACATCATATCCGAAATTGAAATATTCAGGCACCTCATTTGTCCAGCTTTCTCTGGTCTCATCGTAATTGCTCATATTCCGGGAAAGTTCATTTCCTGTCAAAGGAGGATGAATTCTCTGGTAATCATTCTCTTTTTCCACATTTTCAAGCTGGGATTTGGGAATTCTCCAGAGCCTTCCGACCTTTAATCCATCCATAGTTCCGTCGCGAAGCCATTTGTGGATGGTTCGTGTCTCTACGTTAAGTTTCTTCGCCACTTCATGTGGTGTCATATAGTGTTCTTTTTGTGCAGTCATGGTACTTGCGAAATGATTTTGATGTATTTTAATGTTTTTAAATGTATTTTGGGGTTCGCAGAAGAGCAATTGATATTGATTGGCAGGCATTTCTCAAGGGATGTTTTATCTTGATAAAGTACAAAGGAATAAATTTATGGCAATTTTTGGATACTGCCGACAGAGTCATAACCACGGAGTATCGGAACAAACTTAGGGGCAAATTAATTAAATGAGCCGATAGATTGGTTTAATAAAAAAATGGGTTCTTTTATGACTGGAAATATACAGGATATCATATTTCAAGAGGACAACGTTTTCAGGGGGAAACCGGAACTTTGCTGAAGGCGTTGATCTTTGATATGGATGGCGTGCTTGTGGATTCTATGTCCTATCATGCCACTGCCGTAAAGAATGTTTTTGATGCCATCGGCGTTAAGATGGATAAACAGGATATCTATGAACTGGAAGGTTCCCAGACCATAGAGATAATTCGGTACCTTCTGAAAAAAGGTCAGGAAGGCTCGAATACTTTTGACCCAAAAGAGATCGTGCTCAGGTACAGGGAGGAATTTGATCGGATATCTGAACTTAAGACCTTTGAGGGAATGCCTGAATGTCTTGGTATACTAAAGAAGAGGTTCCGTCTTGCTGTGGTCTCAGGTGCTGACAGGAACATTGTTCATAACATAATTAATGAGCTGTTCCCTGAAACTTTTGATGTGATCATTTCAGGTGAGGACATGGCTAAAGGAAAGCCTGCTCCGGACCCTTTTCTCAAAGCCCTTGAGATGCTGGATATCGGTAAAGATGAGTGTATCGTCGTTGAGAATGCAGTAATGGGTGTTGAATCTGCAAAAAGTGCGGGACTGTACTGTGTTGCTGTTCCTGCCTATATCGATGGATCAAAACTCAGGTCGGCAGACCTGATAATCAAGAACCATGAGATGCTGATAAAGTATTTGCTTGATCTGGATTATTCAGGGAAATAAGAAGGGTCTGGAAAACTGAGCTTTTCTGATTTCTGGTTTTTCAAATCAACTGAAGTGTGCTATTGTGACTGTTTCCCACTACAAGATTCTCTTATTCTGGTTATTATTCGAGTGATCTTATGAACTCATCAATTGGTATTGCGCTAAAGGTTTGTGTCCTGATGCTACCTCGTGATGCCAGTTCAACAACGGCTCTGGATAATGTAGTTTCGTTATCTGCTTCTACGATGTTCAGGAAATCGAATTCTCCGAGTATAAAATATTGTTCCAGTACCTTTACACCCATCCCTTCAAGTTCATGGTTAACTTCTTTCACCCGGTCCGGATTTTTCTTAAGGGTCCTTGCCCCTTCGTCTGTTAGCCGGGATACTATTACATATATGGACATAAATAACCTCCAATTTCCCTATAATAGTAATCTTGTTTTCTTTGATAAATAGTTTGCCGCATAGATAATATTAGCTCGGTAGATAGTGACCCAATGCTATCAACGCCGTCAATGCAATCAATAATAGTTTCGCAACGTCAGGGTCAGCCATAGTTAACTTAATATCAATACAGGCTGATTATTCAAGCGGGGTTATGTTCTATGAAAAATACTCGTATGCATATCATCGTTCCATTGATTATCATTACTTTGATAATACTTTACACTCTTTTCCAGATAAAAGAGATGCCAGTAAAAATGATAGACAGGGTAGCAGGGCTTTTTGCTTATTATTTCATTTTTCTGGCAATATTGTCATATGAGTATATGGCACAGATGAAAGAGGTTTTTGGGAAAAGTTTCATCAAAGTGCATCATATTCTTGCAAGAGCAGGGGTTTTGTTAATGTTGATCCACCCAATCGCCTTCGCAATTGAAATAAATGATCCTTATGTGTTTGTTCCGGTTTTCTTTCCCTTAGATCAATTCCTGATATTCGCAGGAAGACCTGCTATTTTTCTTTTCCTGATAGCTGTTTCGACGAGCACCATCAGAAAAAGAATACCTCGATACTGGAAGAAAGTCCATTATTTGAATTATGTTGCTTTTTTGCTGGTCTTTATTCATGCATGGTACATTGGTACCGATATCCAATCCGGGATAATGCAAACGACCTGGTTTTTAATGGCTCTGGTCGTTACAGGTATTTTTGTTCACAAGCATACGTCTTTGTTAAAACTCCGATAACCCGGGTTTATCAGGTGCCACCTTTTTTTGGCACTGTCCAGATAATTAATGATCAGGGATACGAAAAATTAAAGAAGATGGTTAATCAATTACATATTGATAATCAGATTGAGGCGGATAAGAATGAAGAAATTGTTTATTGTGATTATGCTTCTGGTATTTTCAGCAGGCTGTCTTGACGATGGTGATAAGGATGGAGCGGTCTATTACAAGGGAATTGAGACCGCAGAAATACCCGAAGGATGCATTAAGTATCAAGATGATGTTTGTGGACTTTTTGATTGTATGGTCGATCTCTGCTGGTGTGATGATTCCAGCCCTGAATCGCCAGTGCTGTATGAACCCACAGGTGTCATTGTTACAAATGAAGAAGAAGCAAAATACGTTGTAAGGCTATACCTGGAAGAGAACAAACTTGAATACGAGATAGGGAATTGTATCAAACTGAACAGTGTGTTCTTCAATGTCTTTGCATCCGACGAGCACGGCGATGAGTTCACATATACAGTGGCAGCAGACGGAACGATCATAAAAACATTCTGCGGTGTTTAGATATAACTGGTGGTGGGTAGGAGTTTTTATCGAGACGGAGTTATCCTTCAGAGAAATAGTCCGAATCTAGTTCTTTTATTTCGTAAACTTCTTTTTTTGAAACACCGATATCATTTTCAATCATAAGATTAGCAAGTTGCAATCCATCAATCAATACAATTTTTGGGTCGTTCCTATTCGAAGTATATTCTCTAGCTTCCTTACTAAAATTTGAAGTTGTAATGAAAATTCCCTTTTTTGCTCCTTGTCCGTGGAGAGCCCCCACAAATTTCTGTATTTCAGGTCTACCTACAGTTCCTTCCCATTTTTTTGCTTGAATATAAACCGCATCTAATCCTAATTTATCCTCTTTGATTATGCCGTCTATACCCTCATCACCGCTTTTTCCGATAGCTTCACCTGCATCTTTTCTAGACCCGCCGTATCCCATTTTTAGCAACAATTCAATGACAAGCCTTTCAAGGAAACTTGGATGTGCATCTTTGACCGATTTCAATATATCTTGGGCGAGTTCGTCATTAATTTGTTGGTAGTTAAAATCTATCAATTCCCACGGAGTTTGCTGATTTTCTTGACTTGATTCCTCTTTTCCCCCCTTTTTAAAGTTTTGAATTCGAGAAAATCCGGGAATCTTTCCAGATATTTTACATCGATTTTATCGGGATTTTCTTTTAAAACTTCAAGTCCTTTGTCAGTAATCTTAAAATATGATCTTTTAGTAAATTCAAGAAGACCGGCTTTTTTGAGATATGTTTTTGCCCAACCTGTTCGGTTGTTAATAACTGGTTGTTTTCCGCTTGGTAACAAATCTCTCTTTTCGACGTCACTTAGATTAAAATGATCACAAACATAATCAATTGCTTCACGTATTGAATGTTCATTTTTATCTTCAGCAAATATCAACAACGGAAACATTATTTGTTGATAATTAGGAATTGGCATGATACTTTGTTAAATTTAAAAAGATTTAAGTGTTATTCTTTTATCCTATTTGGATTTAAAGGTTAGCAAGCTCTTGCTCAAGCTCTGATTCCTACCGCTCCCCCAAAACCGCCTGTCAAAAATCAGAACAGGCAAAATATGCCTATTCTGCTAAATCTTCTATTGAGTGCTCAAGGTAGGTAGCATTGCTTCGGTCGATCAGACACTGGCAGACCTCATCGGGTTTTCCGTCCATGAGTATGGCGGCATTGTCGATCAGGATGGTCCTGTGGGCAACCTCTTTCACAAAGTCCATGTGGTGGCTCACAAGCACAATAGTAGTGCCGAAACGTTTGTTGATGGTCTTTAAGGAATTGGTCACATCCCGAAGCGTCACAGGGTCAAGGTCACCGAACGGCTCATCCAGCATCAGGATCTCCGGGGATGTTGCCAGCGCCAGTGCAATGAACGCCCTCACATGCTCGCCCCCGCTGATCTGGTATGGGGTCTTATCAAGAATATCCAGCGTAAGGTCCATTGCATCAAACACAGGTATTGAATATTTCTCAACATCCGTATCCGGAACATGGGGGAACAATTTTAAAAAGATATCATCCGAAAGTCCCATATCCTGCAATGCCTGGTTCCTTTCATCAATATCCATATCCGGCAGTTGATATATGGTATCCAGCATCTCATCCGTAAGTTCAAGTTCTGCAGCCTTTGCCCGCGCATACTCAATTGCACCTTCCATCTTCATGCTGAGCTTGAATGCTATCTGTTGCCTGATGGTAGAATGCACTGAAAGTGAGAATTCCTGATGCATAAGGCTGATCTTACGACGCAGATTCATACGTTTCTTGCTGAAATGCGTCATATCCAGCCATTCACCGTCATGCAGGTAGCGCACCTCTCCAGCCTTTGGCTCGATAAGTCCTTCTATCATCTTGAGAAGCGTAGTCTTTCCCGCACCAGAAGGACCAATGAACGACAGTATCTCCCCTTTATTGATATCAAGTGAAAGGTTATCGAACATCAATATCTCACCCATACGGAAAAGAGCAAGACGTTTTGACAGGTTCTCCACCTTAATACACACTTCTTTCTCTTTAACAGGTGCAAGTTCCACCTTCGGCTTGAGATCTTTAAGGAAATGCTTTAGTACCACTTTGGGTTCTCCATCCTCGATAATCTTCCCGTCCTCAAGGTAAATGAGGCGGTCTGCAAGATACATATGGATCTCGGGCAGGTGTGAGACAACAATGATCGGAATGTTCAGGGTATTCTTCAGGTCTTTAATTACATCCATGACTTCCTGTTTAGTGTCCGGTCCGGTCATCGTAACAGGTTCGTCCAGAAGCAGCAAGCGTGGCTTGGCCGCAAGCTGGCGGGCAAGTATAAGCCTCTGTTTTTCACCGCCGCTCAACAGATTTGATGAATGCTCTGCCTTATGTTCCAGTCCAACAAGTTTCAGGTACTTCAGGGATTCTTCATACATCTCCTCAAAATGCGGGGAATTTTTATTTGGCAATGATTCATGCCCCACGGACAGGTAGCTTAGTTTCCGGATGACATTTTCATATGCCGGTCCATACCAGAGTCCAAAGTTACGCTGCAAGTGGATCGCAGTGTTCTTACCAAGGAACTTTATACCATCGATCCCCGATTCCGATGTTACCACATTACCATCAAGTTCAATTGTTCCTTCTCCAAATGGTTCCACACCACGGAGAATTCGCAGAAGAGTGGATTTTCCACTGCCGCTTTTTCCGGTAATTCCAATGATCTCCCCATCTGCTGCACTGAAATTAATGTGATCAAGAACCCTAATATTTTCAGAATTTACTTCATAGTCTTTCACGATATCTTTTACTTTAAGCATCAAAGTACCTCCACTGGATTACCGGGATTATTAAATAATTATATTATTGATAGATTACCATCTTTTGATGACAATTCACCTATATAATTGATGTGTTCTGGTTTTGCAAATCCATAAAATTCTTCAGAAAAGATAAACACAGAAAATCGATCAAATAAACAAACTAGGTATCATTCATCCTTTGATTGCGGATACCAGTTCTCTGATCTTTGCGGTCACATTTGCGGCCTCTTCGACGATCGTTCCGGTCACGATCATGTCGGCACCCGCATTAGCACATATCTTTGCAGTCCTGCCGTCTCGAATGCCACCGCCGACGATCAGTTTGTTTTCACCAAGGAACTGTTTTAATGCACCAATCATTTTAGGAGATATGGGCTCATTCGCACCTGAACCTGCTTCTATGTACGTATAATGCATTCCCAGATACTTACCGGCGAGTGCATAGGCAACTGCGAGCTCTGGTTTATTTCTCGGGATCAGCTTTGCATCGCCGATCCACCCAACCGTACCCCCGGGTTCTGCAACCAGATATGCCATTGAGATCGGTTCGAGCCCATATTTGTACACAAGCGGGGCACCCATTGCCTGATTAGTAGTAATGTAACTAATATCCCGCGAGTTCAGCAAACTCATAAAAAATATCGCATCAGCATAACTACTTACACCGTCTGCACTTGCAGGAAATAGAATTATTGGAACTTCCACCTGTTCCTTGATCTTAAGAACGGTCTGGTCCAGCAGTGAGCCTCCGGCTCCAGTTGAACCACCAATCATGAGCGCATCCGTCCCCCCTTCCACTGCCGCAAATGCAATACTTGCAGATTCATCAGGGGATTGTGATGCCGGATCGATAAGTGTCAAGTGGACTGTACCATCGCGTTCTATGATATCGTTGAGGTACTTTTCCACTCTCATAACTTAGATCAACCGCCTCTTACTTCCTTGGATTTTGAACGTAAATTCTTGTAACCGCATTTTCTGCATCGAGTTGCCCTGACAGCATTTCGGGCATTGCAGTTCATGCAGATCTTCTTGTTGAGTATCCTGTTTTCTGCTTCTGGAAATCTTGCCATTTTTTCACCTGCTTATTGAATTACTATCTGGCAGGCTACATGCATTTTAATACATATAATTGTTTTGGGGTGAAGATCAAAAATCAAAAAAAAATTAGAATAAAATTAGAACATAATGGCGGTGGATAGAACCTCTTTCACAGGTTCCCTAATCATAGTTCATCCCCTTCCTTTCCCCTATTTCTCTCTCTCTTTCTTTTGAACTATATCAGTTTACTTACCATGCTGCATTTAACTGCCAAAACTTTTTAGAGTTTTGGGTTGTTACACCTATTGCAGTTTAATTTGCAACTGGCTTCCCCACCGCCAGACCACATTCCTATCCTCATTGAGGATTTTGATATGGTCATTTCTTATTATGTGATTGCTTTTATTAATTCCTTTTGATATAAAACATGATAACAAACCTGATAACCAAATCCAATCGATGTTTGTTATCATTGATCAGAAAAAAAAATGATCAAGTTTTAATTTTCTCAAGCACCATCTCACGTACATCCCTGGCATCAGCACGTCCGCGGGTTTTCTTCATAACCTGCCCCACCAGGAAATTAAGAGACTGTTCCTTACCTTCAAAATAATCCTGAACAGCTTTACAGTTTTCGTTGATCACTTCAGACACAGCTTTACTGACAACGTCATCCTCAACCCTAAGAAGCCCTTTCTCCTTAACAATATCAAGAGGTTTGCCGTCGAAATCCGAATCCAGTATTGTCCGGATCACATCGACCGCACTTTTTTCGGTTATGCTGTTCCCGGTAACCATCCCGATGATCGCAACCATATTATCCACTGTAAATGATCCAACTGTAAGGTTACGGTAGTTCAATTCGCCTTTGAGCACATCAGATACCCATGCCGCAGCAACCTTCGCCTCGATCTTTGCAGCAACCTGTTCATAGAAATCTGCGATCTTAATCTCAGATGTCAGCGCCTTTGCATGCATATCTGTGATGCCATACTGTGATATGAAACGTTCCCGTTTTGCATCCGGAAGTTCCGGAAGCATTGCCAATATCCTGGATGTACGGTCAGCTACTCGCATTGGTACAAGATCTGGCTCAGGGAAATAACGGTAATCATGCGCTTCTTCTTTTGTCCGGAGTGAGACCGTGACCCCGCGTGCCTCATCAAAGTGGCGCGTCTCCTGTACAACTGTCCCACCTCTGCGAAGCATGTTCTTCTGGCGCATGATCTCATATAACAGCGCCCTTTCCGCACCTTTGTGGGAAGAGATGTTCTTGACCTCTGCGCGAGACCCGCCTGCAAGGGAGATGTTCGCATCCACCCTCATGGCACCTTCAAGTGTGCTATCGAACACATCAAGATATTCCAGGATATTCCGCAGCTTGTCAAGGAAACGCCGGGCTTCCTTGGGACTCCTGAGGTCCGGCTCCGTGACTACTTCAAGAAGCGCCATTCCGGAACGGTTGTAATCGATCAGGGTTCCCCTGGACTTCTCAATGGTGCCGATATGCACCAGCCTTCCGGGGTCTTCCTCCATATGTGCCCGTGTGATCCTCACCACAAGTTCGCCGTCCTCGCCCTCTATAACAACCCTGCCGCTGCTTGCGATCGGATAATCGTACTGGGTGGTCTGGAATCCTTTTGGAAGGTCGGGATAGTAGTAGTTCTTCCTGTGGAACTGGGTCTGTGGTATGATCTCACAGTTCAGTGCCAGACCGACCTTCATGGCAGACTCAACAGCCTGTTCGTTAATGACCGGCATAGAACCCGGCAGTCCGAGACAGACCGGACATACATGGG